>JAGRJX010000126.1 GCA_020442545.1 Lysobacterales bacterium | reverse complement strand
GCCGACTCCTGCGAAGATTGCCGCATCAATGCTCTGGGTGGAAGGACGATGAAGCAGCAGACCTTGGCGATGGCGGCGGATCAGGGCGAGAAGTTCGAACAGCACCGTCGACCGACGCGCCGGGATGTGTTTCTGGCAACGATGGAACAGATCGTGCCGTGGTCGTCGCTCTGCGCGGTGCTGGAACCGTACTATCCCAAGGCCGGCAAGGGTCGTCCTCCGGTGGGCCTTGAGCGGATGCTGCGGATGTACTTTGTGCAGCACTGGTTCAATCTGGCCGATGAGGCGTGCGAAGAAGCGTTGCTCGACAGCACGGCGCTGCGGCGTTTTGTGGGCATTGATTTGGGTCGAGAGCGAGCGCCGGATGCGACGACGCTGCTGAGGTTTCGGCGTTTGTTGGAGAAGCACGAACTTGGCGCTGAGCTGTTTGCCGAGGTCAACACGCAGTTGCAGGCACGCGGCTTGAAGGTGGGTACTGGCACGATCGTGGATGCAACGCTGATCGGTGCTCCCAGTTCGACCAAGAATGCGGACAAGGCGCGTGACCCGGACATGCACCAGACGCGCAAGGGCCAGCAATGGTATTTCGGCATGAAGATGCACATTGGTGTGGACAGTCGAACGGGGCTGGTACACAGCGCGGCGGTGACGGCAGCGAATGTGCACGACAAGCACCTGCTTGAAGACCTGCTGCACGGTGAAGAGCGCAGGGTGTATGGGGATAGTGCGTACGCCAGCCAGAAGGCGCTGATTGCCGAGCATGCTCCTCACGCACGCGACTTCACCAACCAGCGCATACGCAGGCGCGGTGAAGTGGATGAAGCCGAGCGCAGCCGCAACCGTAACAAGTCGAAGATCCGCGCACGCGTGGAGCATGTGTTCGCGGTGGTGAAGCGTCTTTGGGGGTTTACCAAGGTGCGCTATCGCGGACTGGATAAGAATGCGACACGCAGCTTCGTGGCGCTCGGGCTGGCGAACTTGTACTTGGCGCGAGCACGCTTGACGGGATAGGTGCGTCCGAAGCGGTCAGAAAAGCGGTCGAATGACCGAAAATCGCTGGAAAACCAGGAACGAAATCATCGAAACGCCGGGAAATCGTCACCTGACACTGCTCGGCTTCCAAATGACATCTGAACGCCACTTATTCAGCGTTGCCTTAGCAATTGCCGCACGTTCCCAACGAGTGCATGGCCAGATTGCCGAACGCAGCCCAATCCACAATACTGTGACTTGCACCGTACACGACCTGTGAGGGGGACAGCATGTACATCCGGCAATCCAGCGTGCACAGCCATGCGCGCCACACGGCTGCATCATTCGGCGCTACCGCACTATCGTTTGCACTGCTGCTGGCATGCAGCTCAGCGCTTGCCACGACCACAGCCGAACAGGTTTTCGCCGAGGAACAGGGCATCGACCTGCCCCAGCCCGAAGGCACCGTTACTCATACAGCGACGGCCAAGGGGGCTGGTGGCAACGCCTACCTGCTGATCCCCGAATCCACCAACGATCGGGTAATGGCGTTCGACCCAATCACCGGCGACTTGATCAATGCCGACTTCATCCCGGCGGATCCCAACAACCTGTCCACTCCGATCCATGCCATCCTCTCGGCCGACGGCGCGAGTATCCTGGTATCTGATCAGATTGACGACGTCGTGCAGCAGTACGACCTGACCGGCAACCATATCGGGGTGTTCGCGCCGGCAGGCGGCGTTGATACGGCCATCCTGGACAATATCCGCGGCATGGCGCTGCTACCCAACGGGAACCTTCTGGTCAGTGTGGGCGGCGGAGCCAATGCGGATGCCATTGCCGAGTTTGACACCGCTGGCAACTATCTCGGCAACTTCGTGGCAAACGCCGCTGATGGCCTGGACTCGCCGTTCGACATCGCTCCTTCCGGCGCGAACTATCTGGTCGGCGGCATCAGCAGCGACACCATCCATCGTTTCAACGCCAGTGGTGCGCCGCTGGCCAGCCTGGCGCCCATCGACACCTTCCCCGAGCAGGTCCTCGCACTGGCCAACGGCAACACGCTGGTCGGCAACTTCAGTGGCAGCCAGGAGGGGGTGGTCGAGTTCGATCCAGCCGGCAGCGTCGTAGGCGTCTACAACCCGCCCGGCCTGGGCGGCTATCGCGGTGTTTACGAGCTGCCCAACGGCAATATCCTGACCACCAATGGCAACGGCGTTCACGAGATTGACCGTAGCGGCAACCTGATCGAGACCAAGATCAGCGGCGTCAGCGCCCGCTTCATTTCCCTGCTGGCACCGCCCCGGTACTTGCTTGACGTGACAGTCGCTGGTCAGGGCCAGGTTGATGCAGGCCTGTCACCAGCCCCGGTCAGCGGCGGCATTTCGGCCTGCATGGCAGGCAGCGGCAATTGCGCGGCAACCTATGCGCAGGATGACGTCGTTACCCTGACCGCGACACCGGCAACCGACTGGCATTTCGTCAGCTGGGGTGGCGACTGCTCCGGCACGTCCAGCCCGATCGCGATCACCATGGATGCCGACAAGACCTGCACCGCGAGCTTTGCCATCGACCAGTACACGGTGACACCGACCACGACCGGAAACGGCAGCATCAACCCGGATGTGGCGCAGCTGATCGACGCCGGTTCGACGACGGCCTTCACCGTCACACCGGACGCCAACTGGCACATCGAGACTGTGACCGGTTGCGGCGGAAGCCTGACCGGCAACGTCTACACCACGGCTGCGATCACCGCGGACTGCACGGTAACCGCCGCCTTCGCCATCGACACGGTGACAGTCAGCACCGGTATCGGTGACGGCAACGGAAGCATCAATCCTGCCAGCGTGGAGGTTCCCTTTGGAGGCACGCAGGTGTTCACGCTGACGCCCGATCCCGGCTACATCGTGGCTTCGGCCACTGGCTGTGGCGGTACGCTGGCCGGGAATCAGTTCACAACGGGTCCGATCACCACACCGTGCAGCGTGGTGGGCCATTTCGCGTTGGCACTACCCGCGCCACACCCGGTCCCTGATGTGATTCCAGCGACCGACTGGCGTGTTCTGCTGCTTCTGGCAGGCATCGCGAGCCTGGTCGCCGGCGTGGCTCTGCGCCGTCAATAATCGAAGCACTGCCTCGGAACAGCAGTAGCCGGCAAACCGATGCTGTGGACGATGACAGGAGTCTCCCATCGGACACTGCCGCCTGGTGTGATGCTGCCCGGTCCCGCCGCGACTTGGGCAACGATGCGTTGTCTGCGCTCGGCGTGGGTGCAATCAAGAAAGCCGCCGCCTGCATATCCATGCTGACGACCCTGCCGGACACCCTGTCACCTGTTGCGAGCCGGTCGCCAGTAATGACCCCACGAACGACTTCGCGGTGGCAACGCGTTCGAGCTGGTGCGCAAGAAACTCGCCCCGGGGCAGGCGGCGCGGGCGTGATTATCGAGTTCGACCACAAGCGCTGACGCGAGCCGCTGCGTATGCTTTCCGACGACATTCAGGCACCGGAAGCATCTGCCGACCGAGCGGCACGCGCCGCAATCAACTGGGCAAGAATGCTGATGGCGATTTCCTCCGGCGTCTGCGCATCGATGTCGATGCCGACCGGTGCTATCAGCTGCTTCAGCTCCGTCTCGAACTGCGGCAATGCGCGACGCACGGTGGCAATTCGGCGGCGGCTGCCCATCATGCCGAGGAAAGCGAGCTCATGGCGACACAGCAGGTCCAGTGCCGCGACATCCGCCTGGAAATCGCGATTGAGCAGTACGGCTAAGATCGGGCGCGCCGTCTCCAGTGCTTCGCTCAAGCGCGACACATCGCCACAAAGCACATGCGCCGCGTCGTAGCGGCCATCGGCGAAGCACTCGCCACGGCTGTCGTGGATGCGCACATCGAAACCGATCTGCCTCGCCAATCGATAAAGCGCTTCGCCGCAGTGACCGGCGCCGACAATCAGCAGGCGCGAATCGGGCGTTGCGAATTCATCAGGTAGCGCAATGCCGATATCCCGTTCGCTCAGTGCAACGCGCTCGCCTGCTGCCAGTGACGCCGCAATCGACGTCGCCCGTTGTCGATCCACCTCACCCTGCCAACGTCGCAACACCAGCCGCATGCGGCCACCGCAGATGCCCGCTGCATCTGCACCACCGCCGAGGTCGATGTCGACAATACGTTCGCGACCATCGGAAAGCAGCAGCGCGCGTGCGGACTCGATCACGCGCGCTTCCGCCAACCCGCCGCCGATGCTGAGCGCGCTACCCGATGCGGTGACCAGCATACGTGCACCGCGCCTGCGAGGCGTTGCACCGCGCGTATCGATTATCGCAACCAGCACAACAGCTTCATGCGCAAGCCAGGATGCGAGATGCGTGAACAGGCGTTCGTCCATCAATTGCTTGTGACGGTTTCGGCTGCGCGATGCGACGCCGAAACCAGTCGTCGGACGCGCATGATCGCCTGGAAAATCGCCTCGGGTGTTGCCGGCGAAGCCAGCTCGACGCAGCGCGTATCGTCGCCAAAGGCAGCGACGGCGTCACGCAGCGCTTCGCGCACTGACAGCGCCAGCATCAGCGGCGGCTCACCAACGCCCTTGCTGGAAAAGATCACGTCGGTGCTCGGCGGCGTGCTGCGTCGGAACAGGTCAAGCCGAAGATCCTCCGGCACCTCGCCATTGGTCGGGATCTTGTAGGTACTGGGCGCGTCGGTGAGCAGACGGCCATCGGCGCTCCAGCGCAGCTCCTCGCAGGTCAGCCAGCCCATGCCCTGCACNNACGAAGCCGCCTTCGATCTGGCCGCGATCCACCGCTTCCAGCAGCGAGTCACCGACGTCATGCAGCAGGTCGGCACGCAGCAGCCGATGGATGCCGGTATCACCGCACACCTCGACTTCGCTCACCGCCGCGCCGAAGGCGTAGTAGTAGAACGGATGGCCATGACCTTTCGCCGGATCCCACTTCAGACCCGGCGTGCGGTAGTAGCCGGTGGTGGACAGGCTGACGCGCGCCGCATAGGCCGCAGCGGCAAGGTCGTTGAAGGCGATGCGGCGATCCGGCGCATCGCGAACGAAGGCCACATCGTCACCAAAGTCGATCCATGACTCGTCCACACCGAGATGCGTTGCGGCAACCGGACGCAATCGCGACAGCAAGGTTTCGCAAGCCGCGTTCACCGCCTGGCCGTTGAGGTCGGAGCCGCTGCTCGCCGCCGTGGCCGATGTATTCGGCACCTTGTCGGTTCGCGTCACCATGATCTGGATGCGGTCCACCCTGATGCCCAGTACGCGGGACGCCACCGCCAGCATCTTGCTGTGCAGGCCCTGCCCCATCTCGGTGCCGCCGTGATTCAGCTGCACACTGCCATCGGCGTAGATGTGCACCAACGCGCCGGCCTGGTTGTACTCGACCTTGTTGAAGGAGATGCCGAACTTGACCGGCGTGATGGCGAGGCCGCGCTTGCGCCGTGCGTGGTCGGCATTGAATGCGGTGATAGCTTCACGACGCCTCGCGTAGTCGCTCGACGTCTTCAGCTGTGACCACAGTGCCGGCAGGTGGTTGTCGATCACCGGCTGGCCGTAGGGTGTCTGGTTGCCCGCATCATCCGGGCCACCACGATAGAAATTGCGCTCGCGCACTTCATCTACCGCCAGGCCCAGATGCCGCGCCGCGCGATCGATCATGTCCTCGCCCACCAGCATGCCCTGCGGTCCGCCAAACCCACGGAAGGCCGTGTTGGACGCCGTGTGCGTGCGCGCGATGCGACCCTGAACTTCAATGTCGGGGATGAAGTAGGCGTTATCGACATGCACCATCGCGCGCATCAGAACCGGCGGCGACAGATCGGTGCTCCAGCCGCCGTCGGCGACCAGCAGGATGCGCGCGGCGAGGAGTTTCCCGCTCTCGTCAAAACCAACGTCATACCGACCGAGAAACGGATGGCGCTTGCCGGTCATCTGCATGTCGACGCTTCGCGGCAGCTTGATCCGCACCGGTCGGCGCGTCTTCCACGCCGCCAGCGCCGCCATTGCCGCATACGGATTGGCCTGGGTCTCCTTGCCACCAAAGCCGCCACCCATGCGCAGGCTCCGGCAGACCACGCGACTGGACGGCAGGCCCAGCACCCGGGCGACGATGTGCTGCGTCTCGCTCGGGTGCTGGGTGGACGACGTGATTTGCAGCAGCCCTTCGGAATCGACCTGTGCCCAGCTCGCCTGTGTTTCCAGGTAAAAATGATCCTGTCCGCCGATCACGACGTCGCCGCTCAGGCGATGCGGTGCGTTCGACAGGCCGGTTTCCACATCACCGCGTCGCACGAAGGCTGGATCGCCGTGGTAGCGCTCGGCAGCCATCGCCGCAGGAATGCCGATACACGGTGACAGTGATTGGTACTCGACATTCACCTCGCCAGCAGCGCGCATCGCTATGGCTTCGTCCTCGGCCAGCACCCAGGCCACGGCCTGTCCGTGGAACTCGACGGTATCGATAGGAATCAGCGGCTCGTCCTGGCGGATCGGGCCGGTATCGTTCTCGCCGGGAATGTCGGCGACGGTCAGCACGGCGATCACGCCGGACAGCGCCAAGGCGGCTTCGGCATTGATGCGCGCGATCCGCGCGTGTGCATGCGGCGACTGCACCGGAAACAGGCTCAACATGCCTTCCGGCAGGTGCTGCTCGTCAGTGTAGACAGCACGGCCTGTAACGTGGCCGACGGCACTTTCATGGCGATCGATACGCCGTGTCATGACAACTGCTCCGCCACGAATTTGTCGAACAGGCTGGCGCAGAGTGCGCGCCGGTAATCGGCGCCGGCACGATGATCGCTGAGCGGTGTGAATGCCTCGAGCAGCATCGTGCAGGCCATCTCAACACTTGTCGCATCCAGCAACTTGCCCAGCAGGAAGTCCTCGACTCCAGTCGCGCGGACCGGCGTTGCCGCCACGCCGCCGTAGGCCAACCGGGCATGACGCACGCAACGCGCCTCATCAAGCTGGATCGCGAACACGGCAGCGACAATGCTGATGTCATCGCTCTGCCGCTTGGCGACCTTGTAGGCCATGCAGGTGGCGCCGCTTACTGGAATATCGACGGCAACGATCAGCTCATCGTCGGCGCGAATCGTCTGTCGATAACCAGTGAAGAAATCCGCGACAGGCACCTGACGCGAGCCCTTCGGGCCACGCAACTCGATGGTGGCATCAAGCGCCAGCAGCAGCGGCGACAGGTCGCCAATCGGCGAGGCGCTGCCAAGGTTGCCGCCGACGGTCGCGCGGTTACGCACCTGCCGCGCCGCGAACCAGCGCAGCATTTCGCCCAGCGCCGGAATCGTCTCGCCCAGCTCGCTTTCCAGCCGGCTCAGCGACACGCCAGCGCCAATGCGCCAGCCACCGTCAGTCTTTTCGATCTGCTGCAATTCGGCGATGCGATCCAGCGCAATAAAGCTCGAAGCAACAACCTGGCCTCGACTGAGGTTGACGCCAAGATCAGTCGCACCGGCAATCCAGGCGGCATCGGGATGCTGCTGCTTCAACCTGAGCGCGTCATCGATCGTCACCGGACTGAAGTAGTTGCCCAGCGTCGCTTCGCCAGCGGAATGCCGCTCACGGCGCAGGCCTTCTGCAAATCGATCCCCGCTGAAGTCCAGCGTCGCCAGTTCCGCGGTCGCACGACGGATCGGCGCGTAGCCGGTGCAGCGGCAGAGATTGCCCTCGGTGGTGTGGTCGTTCAGTTCACCGCCGTAAACACCGGCGAACAAGCTCATCACGAAGCCCGGCGTACAGTAGCCGCACTGCGAACCCGAATGATCGACCAGCGCCTGCTGCGCCGGATGCAGGACATCGCCATCAGCCAATGCCTCCACCGTGAGGATTTCACGGCCTACCACCGAACCCATCGGCAGCAGGCAACTGTTCACCGCGCGGTAATGCGATCGGCCATCGGCGTCGGTTTCTATCAGCGCCACCGTGCAGGCACCGCAGTCGCCATCGCCACAGCCTTCCTTGGTGCCGTGCAGGCGCTGCCGTTTCAGCCAGCGAAGCAGGGATCCGGCGGGGTCACTGCCGGCCAGCTCGACGCGACGGCCATTCAGCTCGAAAGCCGGTGTGGCAGCATGCGGATCATGGATCGATGTCGTCATCGATCAAGCGTAGCGCAGTGCCGCGAGGGCTTCCACGCCGAAGCCACGCCACGGCACCCGCCGCGTGACAAGCGCTGCCGGAGCCGCCACTATCGCCGACGACACCAACGGAATCATCCGACGATGGGCCGACTGACCACGCATATCCTCGATACCGCCAGCGGCTGCCCCGGCGCCGGCGTCGTCGTTTCCCTCTTCCGGGTCGATGGCGAAGGACGCACACACCTGCTGGCCGCCACCACCAACCGCGACGGACGCTGCGACGCGCCGCTGCTGGACGGTGATGCCTTGAAAGCCGGCAATTACGAACTCGACTTCGCCGTCGGTGACTACTTCGCCGCACGCGGCGTGAAGCTGCCGGAGCCACGCTTTCTCGACGTGGTGACGTTGCGCTTCGGCATTGCTGACCCTGCGGCGCACTACCACGTGCCGCTGCTGGTCTCGCCGTGGTCGTACTCGACCTATCGCGGCAGTTGAACCGGTGATGCGCTTCCTCGTTGAAAGCGCCGAGTTCGCGCTGCGCTGGCTGCACGTCATCGCCGCCATCGCCTGGATCGGCGAGTCTTTCTATTTTGTGGCGCTGGATCGCGGACTGAAGGCACCCAAACAGCCGCAGCCAGGCATGGCCGGCGAATCCTGGTCGGTGCACGGCGGCGGCTTCTATCACAAGCAGAAGTACCTGCCGGCACCGGCGCAGTTGCCGGAGGAGCTGCACTGGTCGAAGTGGAAGGCCTATACGACCTGGCTGTCGGGGCTGGCGCTGATCACGCTGCTGTACTTCACCTCGCCAAGGCTGTACCTGATGGATCCGTCGGTGGCCGCGCTGTCACCCGGCGAGTCGATCGGCTACGCGCTGCTGTTCCTGCTCGCCGCCTGGCTGATCTATGACGCACTGTGCCGTCTGTTTGGCAACCGTGAGGCCCTGCTCGGCCTGCTGGTCGCGCTGCTGGTGGTGGGCCTGTGCTACCTCGCCACGCACCTGTTTTCCGGTCGCGCCGCCTTCGTGCTGGTCGGCGCGGCGCTGGGCACGATCATGTCGGCCAACGTCTTCTTCGTGATCATTCCCGGCCAGCGGCGCATGGTCACGGCGCTGTCTCGCGGCGAGGCGCCGGACCCGCAGGACGGCCAGCGCGGCAAGCAGCGCTCGGTGCACAACACCTACTTCACGCTGCCGGTGGTGTTCGCGATGCTGAGCAACCACTTCGCCGCCGCCCACGCGCACCCGCAAAGCTGGATCGTGCTGGCGCTGTTCATGGCCGCCGGCGCGCTGATCCGCCAGTTTTTCGTGCTCTGGCACAGCGGCACGCGGGCCTGGGGCATGCTGGTTGCCGGCGGCGCGCTGATGCTGTTCGCCTTTGCCTCGCTGGCTCCGTCGTCACAAGCAACATTCCGGCCGGCAGCAAGCCAGTCTGCCGTAGAAGCAGTTGCAAGCAACGAGGTGACCGCTGATGCTGTCGGAGCAAAGCTCGGTGAATCGCCGCTCCCCGCCACACTGGAAAGCGTGCAAGCAATCCTCGACCGACGCTGTGTCGCCTGCCATTCGGCCAAGCCCAGGTTGATGTCGATGCCACCCAAGGGGGCAACCTTCGACAGCATCGCCGACATAGAGAAGTACGCAACCCTGATCGAGCGTCAGACCGTCGCCATGCGCGTCATGCCGCCCGGAAACATCACCGAGATGACGGAAACGGAACGTAACGTCATCGCACGCTGGTTTGCGGCGCATTCAAGAGCCCCGACGGGCAACGATCCCACGCTGTCGGATTGACCGGCGACGCGTCAGAAGCTCTCCAGGCGATAGCGTTCGCCCAACGTCGCTTCTTCGCAATTCACCCCCGAGCCGCCGCGATCAACGACGAGAAAATTGCTCTCACGGTCCAGCGCGATCAGCGGATAGTGCCAGCAACCGCGTCGGTAGTTCACGCCCTGTCCGTTGGCGGCGAGAAAGGCCCGCGGCTGGTCTTCGGGTGATTCCGCAACGAGGACGATGTAGCGCTGCTGCGGCTCCATTGGCACGAAGGCCTGGCTGCCCAGCGGATGGCGTTCCAGCATGGTCACCTCGAATGGCAGCGAGCGCGGCTGGGCACGGAAGATGCTGATCAGCGCGCGGGCATCATCGCCGACGACATCGACCGTCCCCAGCGCGTGAAAGCGTACGGCTGTGCCCGCGTTGACAGCGTGTTTGGCAACCGATTCACGCGGCGCAATGACGTCCCCGAAGGGCGAAAAGGCATGCGCCGTCAGCGGCTCAATCATCAGCGGTTTCATCGCGACGGTCGCACCAGGCTCAGAGCGGACAGCCGCGCAGGCGCAGGCGCGAAACACCGCCATCCGGATGCATGTTGAAGCGCACGTGGCTGACCGGCCCGATCCTGCGAATCGTGTCGCGAAAGAAGTGCTGCTGGTGCGCCTCCAGCTTTGATACCGGCAGCAGTTCCGCCCAGAACATGCTTTGCGTCACCAACGAGTCCGGCGTGCCGCCAGCAACCAGTGCCGCCTGAATCGAGCAGCTTTCCGGGAAGTTGCCGCGAAAGTGCGCGGTGTCCACTTCAATGTCCTCGATGCTGCCGTTGCGCGCGAGCGCGATGATACACCAGTCGTGGCCGGGCTCGCGGCGGCGCCGGGTTTCCCAGCCGTCGCCCATGTCCACGCCGCGTCCCGGCAGCAGCATCGTGGCAGCCGGCCCGAAGTGTTCATTGCTTGCCGCCACGACCGTACCGCCATTGAGCGCTGCACCAAGGTCGATGAGCCCGTCCACATCCGGCGCTGGATCGAACTCCGGGTGCGCATACACGCGGAGTCGTGCCAGGCCGCCATCCGGATACAGATTGACGCGAAGGTGCGAGACCGCCCACTCGGAATCCACGGCGAGATAGTGATGGTGATTTCCGCCAATATCCACGGCCGGCAGCAGTGGCAACCAATCCGAATCGATATCCGGATCGCCCTCCGCAAGACGGCAGGCATCGATGCTTATTGACGGCGGAAAATTACCGGTGAAGTGCGTGGTATCCAGATCCAGGCCATAGACGCGGCCCGGTCGCGCCAGCCGCACGACGCACCAGTCATGCCCAGGGCCGCGCCTGCGCCGCGACTCCCAGCCGTCCATCCACTTGCCGTTGGTGTCGTATTTACCGGGCACGAACACCGGTGGTTCGGGATTGAGCATGCGCTGGCGGTCGGCGAAGAAATCGTCGCTGCAGTCGAGCGCGATCGCGCCAAGGCGCGCATCGGCAAGGTTCACGTAGCGGCGTACGAAATCAGGCACGTCGTGGTCGACAGGGGCTGGAGTCATGGGCAGGTCGTCGTCGTTGATCAGGAACACAGCATACGGCCAGTGACGACGGAACGGCAGATCAGTCGATGCGATCCTTGAGCCGGAGCGCGGCAATACGCTCGATCTGGCGCAGTGCCTCGTCGAACTCGACCGCCGGCGCATTCGAGACGCGAGCCGCCATGTTGGCGATGATGCCGGCACGGTCGTAGCCGCGCACGGCAAGGATGAAAGGAAAACCGAAGCGCTGCTGGTAGGCGTCATTGAACTCGGTGATGCGGGCGAATTCCCCGGGACTGCACTGGTCGAGTCCTGCGCCCGATTGCTCGGACGTGGAAGATTCGGTCAGCTCGCCGCGCAGCGCCGCCTTGCCGGCCAGCTGAGGATGCGCGCGGATCAGCGCCAGCTGCCCATCGGGATTCGCGTTACGCATCGCGGCACACATCGCGGCGTGCAGAGCATCAACGCTGGCGAAGGGCCGCGCTGCTGCCGCGCACTCGGCGACCCACGGCGAGTGCTCGAAGATGTCGGCCAGCCGTGCCGTGAAGTCCTCCACCGGCATCGCATTCAGTTCGTTCAGCGAAATGATCGCACTCATGCCGGATGGCGCACCTTCCAGTGCCGCGCAATGTCGATGCGCCGCGTCACCCAGACGCGGTCATGCCGTTCGATGTGATCGAGAAAGCGCTGCAGTGCAATGAAGCGCCCAGGGCGCCCCAGAAGGCGCGCGTGCATGCCGACCGACAGCATGCGCGGCGATTCCCCGCCCTCGGCATACAGCACGTCGAAACTGTCGCGCAGGTACTCGAAGAAATGCTTCGCCGTGTTGAATCCCTGCGGCGTGGCGAAGCGCATGTCGTTGGCATCCAGCGTGTACGGCACCACCAGGTGCTTGCGCGTGCTGCCGTCGGTCAGTTCGACGTCGGTCCAGAACGGCAGCTCGTCGCCGTAGTAATCGGCGTCGTACTCGAAACCGCCGTGCTCGACCACCAGCCGCCGCGTGTTCGGGCTGTCGCGCCCGGTGTACCAGCCCGACGGCGGCACGCCGGTCAGCTCGGTATGGATGCGCACGGCCTCGGCCATGTGCGCGCGCTCGGTGTCGATGTCGATGTCCTGGTAGTGGATCCAGCGCAGGCCATGCGAGGCGACTTCATGGCCTGCCTCGACGCAGGCTTTTGCCAGTTCGGGATTGCGCTGCAGCGCCATCGCCACGCCAAACACGGTCAGCGGCAGTCCACGCCGCTCGAACTCGCGCAGGATGCGCCAGGCGCCCACCCGCGATCCGTATTCGTAGATTGATTCCATGCTCATGTGTCGCGCCGGATAGACCGCCGCGCCGACAATCTCGGACAGGAACTGCTCGCTGCCGGCATNNTCGCCGTGCAGCACGCAGTTCTCGCCGCCTTCCTCGATGTTCAGCACGAACTGCACGGCCACGCGCGCACCGCCCGGCCACTCGGCATGCGGCGGTTGGCGACCGTAGCCGCGAAGATCGCGTGGATAGGTGCAGGACTTGGACATGTACGATGTCGCCGGAACCGGGATTCGAGGGACAGTGTTGAACCGGAGTGCCCGATTGGCAAGTCCACCATGGTGATTCCGGCCGCCCGCGAGTGGCGCTCGCCATATGCATCCTGCCTTCGACACGCTGGCCGCGAAGGCACGGTGACGTCTGCCTCGATTCAGTCCGGCATCGCCAGATGTTTCGGCGTCAGTGGCGGCAACTTGCCATCGTCCAGTCCACGCGGCTTCGCAGCGATGTTGGCGCTGTCCGGCAACGGCTCAGCGTCGGCGACATGCGCCCACATCGCGTCCAGCGCGCGATAGGCGTAGGGCATCAGCGGCACATACTGCGAGCCGAATACCGGCAGGCCGAGGAAGGCATCGAAATGCTGAGCGTGATCAACGCGCCAATAACGCACATCGCAACCGGCGCGTTGCGCCCAGCGGACATAGGGGCCACCAGTGAACGACTCGGGAATCAGGCCATCCACGGCGCCGTGTATCACGAACACCGGCAGCCCTTCGCGCGGCAAGCTGGCTCGCGTTGCGTCAACGCTCCGGCGCAGTGTGGTGCCGACAGTCGCACCGTCGGTCCATAGCTCACGAAGACATTGCAGACCGGCAAAGTGTGCATCGGCCGACGTCGGATCAGCCATGCTGTCGATGATCTGCACGCCTGCACCTGGCGGAATGCCGGAAGCATCCGACCACCAGGCGGCGCGCATCGACGCATCCGCCACAGTCGATTGCCCTTCACCGTCCAGAGCTGAGAACCGGTAGCCGCACGGCATCCGGGCATGACCGGTCCGGGCATAGCTGGACGCATACGTCACCGCTACCGCACGCCACAGATCGAACTGCACGTCCATCGCGCCGGTGCGGATGGCGTCGTCGCTCCAGCCGCGCTCACGCATGTAGGCCAACGCCTGCGCAGGCGCCTTCGACACATCGCCTTGCAGCAAGCCGGCATCGACCAGCGACTGACAGCGCGCGGCCATTGCCGGCGGCGCGCCATCGGGCCAGAGTGCGGCAAATTCGTCTGCGAGAAGTGCGCAGGACATGAACAGCCCGGCTTCGGTTGCGTAGTCGTACAGCGGACGCCCGCCCTCGCCGGCCCAGATGTTCGGCGATATCGCGACCACGCCATCGAGCCAATCGCCATCGAGCCCGGCGGCGCGCAGCACGGAGCCGCCGCCGTTCGACACACCCACGGCGATCACCCGCGTGTTGTCGAAGGTGAACGGTCCTTGGTCAGGAAGCGCCAGCTCCAGCGCTTCCAGCGCGAACTCGGCCGCGGACTTCAGGTGACGACCCCAGTCGGCCTCCGGGTTGTCCCCGGAATGCGCGTGTTGCACGGCGATGTCGGTAGATTCGTCGTCGGACTTCGGCGGCTCGAACGCCAACGCACCGTCACCGCGCGCATGACGGCTGCCGTCCAGCGCCACGCCGGTGTCGCTGGCGACATCGAAATAGTCGGTACCTGCACCCTTGTCGGTGTACGCCACCGCACAGCCGCGCGGCAGGCCCCAGCCACCGGACAGCGCAATCGCACCGTAGATGCCGCGCGAGCCGCTGGATGCCGACACCACCACGCAGCGTTTTGCCGTATCAAAGTTATCCGGCAACTGCAGCATCACCCGATGCGGTTGTTTCGCATTCGGCAGACGCTTCAGCGCCTGGTATTCGCGACCCGGCACCGGCCCCAGCGAACCGTAGAACTCGCCAAAGCCACCGCCCGGCGCCAGGTCGGCAATGCCGCGCCAGTTGGCCCAGATCGCGCGACGACGGCGCTCCTCGCGGGTCGGATTGGCTGGATCGGCGCACGCGGGCGGCGTGAGGGCGCGCAGCCCGGCCTCGCCGAGACCCCCGGTCAGCAGATCGTCGCCATCGCGATAGGTCTTGAGGTCGATGCCGGCCATGGTTTTTCCCGAAACGTGTCGTGTCGCCGAAGGGCCGGCGCAGGCTGCGAGCAACAGGCACCACGTCGCCAGCGCGCCCGAAAGAACCAACTGCCGATGGCTGTGCATGCGCCTCGTCCTCTATTTTGCTCGTCATTTCCGCGCAGGCGAAAATCCAGTTCCAAGGGCTTTTCGCCATTTCGCGGGAAGAGCTGGACTCCCGCCTGCGCGGGAGTGACGGAATGAACTGTCATGAAATAACGCCAGCAAGAGCCTACCAATCGCCCGTAACAGCCGCATCGTACCTTGGTACACGCGGCCCGCAGCGCGACAAATGCTATCGTTTGCGGCATCGCAACAATTCCCGAATTCGCGGAGCCCTCCTCATGACTGATCGCTTTCTCGACGGCCGCACCGCGCTGGTTACTGGCAGCACCTCCGGCATCGGCCTGGCCATCGCCGAAGCCCTCGGCCGCCACGGCGCCAAGGTCGGCATCAATGGCCTCGGCACGCCCGAGCAGATCGACGCCGCCATTCAGCAGTGCCGCGACGCCGGCGCGCCGGACGTGCGCTATTTCGACGCCAACCTGATCGATCCCAAGGCCATCGACGCCATGCTGGCCGACGCCGCCGAGTGGTCGCCGATCGACGTGCTGGTCAACAGCGCCGGCATCCAGCGCACCGCGCCGATCGAGGGCCAACGCGACAACTGGGACGCGGTGATCGCCATCAACCTGTCGGCCGCCTTCCACTGCATGAGCGGCCTGCTGCCCGGCATGCGCGAGCGCGGCTTCGGTCGCGTGATCAACATCGCCTCGGTGCACGGCCTGGTGGCCTCGGTGGAAAAAGCGCCCTACGTCGCCAGCAAGTTCGGCATCGTCGGCCTCAGCAAGGTGGCCGCGCTGGAATACGCCAGCGCCGGCAGCCGCGATTCGGGCGGCGTGACCGTCAACTGCATCTGCCCGGGCTGGGTCGAAACACCGCTGATCGAATCGCAGATCCAGGCACGCGCCGACCAGTATGGCGGTGACCGCGACGCCGGCATCGCCGATCTACTCAGCGAAAAGCAGCCCAGCCGCCGCATGACCCTGCCCGAGGAAATCGCCGAACTCGCCCTGTGGCTGTGCCGCCGCGAAGCCCACAACCTCAACGGCGCCACCATCCCCGTCGATGGCGGCTGGACATCGCAATGATTTTTCCTTCCCTCGCTGGCGGGGGAAGGTGCCGAAGGCGGATGGGGGTGGTAGCGCAAAGCGCCGAATTTTCTGATTGATGGATAATTGATCCCATGACCCGCCTGCTGATCGCCGACGACCACCCGCTGTACCGCACGGCGCTGGCGGAGGCGGTCCGCACGCTGCTGCCGGACGCGCACATCATTGAGGCCGCCGACATGGCCGGCGTGCATCGCGCACTGGAAGCCGCGCCCGACACCGACCTCGTCCTGCTCGACTTGCACATGCCCGGCAGCCACGGCCTGGTCGGCCTGGCCTCGCTGCGCGCCAGCCATCCGGCCGTCGCCGTCGCCGTGGTCTCCGCCCACGAAGAACCGCAAACCATCCGCCGCGCGCTTGACTGCGGCGCTGCCGGCTACCTCACCAAGCGCGCCGACATGGTCGAACTGAAAGCCGGCCTGCGCGCCGTGCTCGACTGCGAATCCTGGGTGCCGCCCGACCTGCGCGACGCCGTGGCCCGCGCCGCACAGCCGGAACCGGGCGCCGAAGCCGACGACATCGCCGCCAAGCTGGCCAGCCTCAGTCCGCAGCAGTTCCGCGTGCTGGAACGCGTCGCCGAAGGCCGCCTCAACAAGCAGATCGCCGACGAACTCGGCATCCAGGAACGCACCGTCAAGG
>JAGRJX010000125.1 GCA_020442545.1 Lysobacterales bacterium | reverse complement strand
AAAGGGTGCGCTCCAGCGCCATTGTGAGAATCTCCTGAAGAAGTGGGCATCCGTACTCGGAACGGACAAGAATAGCAGAAAAAACCTGCGTATTGACGCGGGGTTGGCCGAAATGGTTGCTCCGAATTCTAGGCACCTGGGCGGCAGAAGCATGCCAGACGGAACCGCGCCTGGGCGCGGGTGAATCTTCGCGGGCTTGCAGGCTAGTGGCGGTTCTGCAGGCCGGAACGCGACGTAGAGCCATGCCGCACAGGCACGGTTGCAGCCGGGGTGCGTTCTGCCACGCAGGTTTCCGGGACCTGATCAGGGCATCCAGCGTGATCAAGGCACGCTGAAACCCCGCCCCCCTGTGTCCGGCCGCCTGCTCGGCACTCATCATGGTCCAACGTCGATAGAAGGGCGCGATCAAGCGGCAGCAGAGTGCAGCTCGAGTCCGGCAACCCGCTGGCTCGGCCGCCCTTCTTGACATAGGTCATGGCAGCAGCTTGACGAAGGCCGCAGCCTGCCACTCCTTCGTCGCGAGGTCTTTTCTGCGGCGGATCAAGGTGACGCGGGCCCGCAGCTCGAAGGATCTCGGGACCCTGATCGATACGCAGGAAGGCGGTTGATGATCGACTTCAGCTACAGCACATTCGGCCTGACCAGATTGACCTTCCCGGAAGCCATCGCTGCCATTGGCCGCGCTGGTTACGCTGGCGTTGAGCTCGCCTTTCACCGGGATCAGTTCAACCCATTTGAGCTGACAGATGCCGATCTGGACACGATCCGGGACAGTCTGGATCGGGCCGGATTGGCGGCCCCCTGCCTGGCTACGGCTTCCCACTTCTTCAATCCACAGCGCCCGCACGAACCGTCACTGCTCAGCACGGATCTGGCGGGACGAAAACGCCGCATCGATCTGATAAAGCGGGGAATCCGTGTCGCCAGGGCGCTTGGGGTGAAGCTTGTGACCTTCGGCAGCGGATTCCGTCGCGATGATCACGTCCGTCAGCCGCAGCTGGAGCCCCTGGACCTGCTGGTCGAGTCGGTCCGCGAATGTCTGAGGGAGATAGGCGATGGCGATGACATCACCCTACTCATCGAGCCAGAACCAGGGATGCTGATCGAAACCATGGAAGAGGCCACGACCTTGATTGACGAGATGGCCGATCCGCGATTCGGACTCCATATTGATATTTGCCACGCCTACTGTTCTGAACCCGACTACATTGAGGCCCTCGCCCAGGCTGCCTCCAGTGCGCGATACCTGCACATCTCGGATGCCCGCGCCGGCTACAACCTGAAGATCTCGAGTCACGATGACGATCTCGATCCGGATCTGGCATTCGCCAGCCATCTCATCCATTTCCCGGCGTCATCATCTTTCTTCCTGCTCGACCCTCATCACCCTGTCCTGTTCACCGACCAGTGGCCCGATGCCGTGCTGGAGCGTCAGGTTACGGCTCATCTGCGGCGCGCCGGGCTCCCGTTGCGCTGGCGAACTGTCAACTTCGACGACCTGCCCCATGGCCGTTCGTCACTGGATGACGAGATATTCACCTATCTAATCTCGGTTCCCGGGCTTTCCTTCGACGTCCTCGAACGGGCACATCCGGTGATTGCCTGGCTTCGCGGTCACGATAGACCAGCCCTGGTGGACCGCATGGTCGCCAACACGCGAACCGGCATCGTGCATTTCCACGAAATTCCCGGTGAAGGCACGCTTGACCTGGCCGCCAGCTTCCGGGCATTGGAAGACAACGGATTCCGCGGATTCGGCACCGTGGAGCTCTACCACCACGTCGAATCCTGGCAGAACGCCCTGGATGCCAGCCTCCGGCATCTGAATGCCGTCAGCGGGCGGTGCTGATGACATGATGTCCCGTGCCCCCGAGGATGTCGCATCACTGGGCTGGAACCCGCGCCATATCGGTGAAATCGACCATCGCCAGTTGAAGGCTCCCAGCATCAAGTTGCGCGCCGCCATTCCCTGTCCCGGCGGCGACACCATCTATTGCGTGGATCTGCGCGTGTGCCGTCCCAACACAGATTCCCTCCTAGAACTCGGTGCGGCACATTCGCTGGAGCACTTCCTTCTGGAAGGATTCCAGCAACGGCTCCCGGGGGGCTTCGTCTCAGTGGGATTGATGGGCTGCCAGACGGGCTTCTATCTCGTCCTGCTCAACGAAGGGCGGCGGCAGATCATCGAAGACTGCGTGGAGCGGATCTTGCACGGCATTCTCGCTGCCGAGCATGTGCCCTACGCCAACCTCGCGCAGTGTGGCAACTGGGTGAATCACGACCCGTCCGCTGCAAAACGGGTGGCCCGGAAGCTGCTGGCGGAGCGCGCAGTCTGGCGCGAGGTCACATGAGCGATTCTTGCGCCGGAAACTGGCGAATCCGTGCCACCCGCGAGATCGACTACGAGATCAGCAGCGTGCAAGACGTGTTCGACTCGGCCGACCATTCACTGCTGCTTCCGGGGCGGATTGAAGGAGGGCGACGATTTGTGGTCGTGGATGAACGCGTCGATGAGCATCATGGCGACCGCATTCGCCGGTACTTCGCCGACCACGCTGTGCACGCATGCGTGATGACCGTGCCTGTCGGAGAACCAGGCAAGTCGATGGACACCTGGCAAGATCTGCTCCGAGCCCTCGACAAGTTCCCGATACATCGCCGCGATGAGCCGATCATCGCCATCGGCGGCGGAGTCCTGACGGATGTCGTGGGCTTTGTTGCGTCCAGCTATCGACGCGGTGTGCCCCACGTCAAGGTGCCGACCACCTTGATGGGCTATGTCGATGCATCGGTGGGCATCAAGACCGCAATCAACTTCAACGGCAGCAAGAACCGGGTCGGCAGCTTCGAACCGCCTGCCAGGGTTCTGTTGGATCGAAGTCTCCTCGCGACGCTCGACCGACGACAGGTGCTGAACGGGGTATGCGAAATCATCAAGCTTGCCGTGATCAAGGACGCCGCGCTGTTCGAACATCTTGAGGTATCGGGTGCTTCGAGCATTGCCAGCGCATTTCAGGACGCGCCCGGTGCGAAGATACTCGACACTGCAATCGACGTCATGCTGGAAGAGCTGACACCCAACCTGTTCGAAGACGATCTCGCTCGCAAGGTGGATTTCGGCCACACGTTCAGCTACGGCCTGGAAACACACTTCGAATCGGACCTCCTGCATGGCGAGGCAGTCCTGCTGGACGTGCTGGTATCCACCGTGATCGCACAGCGCCGATTCATGCTGACGGATGCCCAGGCACGGCGAATTCTCGCGTTGAGCGGGCGGCTGGGCATCATGCCTGCGCTGGACCTCCTGGACGCCAACCTGATGTGGCATTCACTACAAGACCGCATCGAACACCGCAACGGACAGCAATTGATACCGCTGCCAACTGCCATCGGCGACTGCCGTTTCGTGAACGACGTCAGCCTCACGGAGCTGCAAGACGCCATCGATACTCTTTCGACAGGAGCCCGCTGCGCCGCATGAACGCCAATACCAACGTCGACGACGCGGAGATTGCCCACTTCGACCGGATCGCGGAGTTGTGGTGGGATCCGGATGGCAAGATGGGGCAGTTGCACGCCATCAACCATCTCCGCCTGACGTTCATCACTGATCGCTTCCCAACCAGCAATCCGCGCGTCGTGGATGTCGGTTGTGGTGGCGGTATCCTGAGCGAAGCACTGTGTCGTTCAGGAGCCGAGGTCACCGGCATCGACCCGTCGAGCCTGTCACTGAAGGTAGCCCGGAAGCATGCCCTGTCCGAGGGCCTGGAGATCAACTATCGTTCAGTCGACGTGGAGACACTAGCGCAGGCCGAAGCCGGCAGCTTCGACGTCGTCACGTGCATGGAAATGCTCGAACACGTCCCGCACCCCGAGCACATTGTTGCCGCGTGTGCACGTCTGCTGAAGCCGGGAGGCGTCGCTTTTTTCTCTACCATCAATCGAAGCTTCAAGGCTTTTGCATTCGCGATTGTTGCCGGGGAATACATCCTCGGACTGCTCCCGCGCGGAACCCACCGCTACGACCGCCTCATCCGCCCACGAGAGCTGTATGGCTGGGCGGCGACAAATGGCTTGCGGCACACGGCGGTGGCCAGCCTCATGTACAACCCGCTGCGACACCGGTTCCGGGTGGCTCCCAACCGCGAGGACGTGAAC
This sequence comes from Lysobacterales bacterium, assembly GCA_020442545.1. Lineage (GTDB taxonomy): Bacteria > Pseudomonadota > Gammaproteobacteria > Xanthomonadales > Xanthomonadaceae > JACKOX01. Next base: position 2,199 of record JAGRJX010000125.1, on the reverse strand, counting down.
TACATGGCCAGTTTCAAGCGGGAGACATGATCATGTTGCGACGCTTCCTCGCCCTGTCGCGTTCCACGCATGGCGTTCTCGACATTGCCATGCCCGGCTTTGTGGCCCTGCTCTGGCTCGGCAGCTTCCCGTCCCGGGGCGTGCTGGGACTGTGCCTATTGACGGCGCTTGCGGGCTATACCGCGATCTATGCCCTCAATGATCTGATTGGATTCAAGGATGATCGGGCCAAGGTTGCCGGGGGGCTAAAGCCCGGGTATGCGGTGGAAGCATCGGCCCTGCGGTACCCGCTGGCGCAGGGCCTGATCACGATGAAAGGCGCGCTGGCATGGTTCGGCTTCTGGTTCATTCTCGCCATGATCGGCGTCTGGCTGCTCAATCCGTGGATAATGCTCATCCTGCTCGGTGCGGCCTTGCTGGAAGTACTGTATGTCAAGCTGCTGCGGGTGACCGGGTGGCGGACCGTAGTAAGCGGACTGGTGAAGGCGGCAGGTCCGCTGGCGGCCGTGCTGGCCGTGGTTCCGGACCCTTCCGTCAGCGGGCTTGCCCTCATGCTTGGCTGGCTGATGTGCTGGGAGATCGGCGGGCAGAACATTCCTGCAGACTGGAACGACATCGAGGAAGATCGCCTGCTTGGCGCACGCACGATACCGCTGGTGCTGGGTACTCGCGCAGCCGCGGCGATTGCTGCTGGCTTACTGCTGCTTGCAACGGTTCTGAGTCTGGTCCTGCCAACATTTTCCCCGCTGCCTTCGCAGCTCGCACTGCAATCAATAGTGCTGATTGCTGGCTGCGCACTGCTGCTCTGGCCCTCCCTGCGACTGATGCGATCCGGCGAGGGGCGTGATGCTGCCCGCCTGTTTGACCTCGCCAGCCTCTACCCACTCGCTTTGCTGGTCGGTATCACCGTCCTGGTGGTGTTCGACGCACTGCAAGGCAGCATCATTGGCGGTTGACCCCTTCGGTTTGACCGACTAGGCTGCTCAAACAAACGTTTGATCTTTTCGCTGAAGCACTGTACCGACGGTGGTCAGCTCGCAAGGACGCCGCATGACCGCAACCCACTTCTCCACCAAGGACCGCATTCTGAGTGCGGCCGAGGCGCTGTTCGCGCAACACGGCTTTGCCGGCACCTCGCTGCGCCAGGTGACCAGCCAGGCCGACGTCAACCTGGCGGCCGTCAACTACCACTTTGGCAGCAAGGAAAACCTGGTCAACGAGATCTTTCGCCGCCGCCTTGACCAGCTGAGCCAGGAGCGTCTGGATGCGCTGAAAGCCGCGCTTGCCAAGGATTCATCGCCGCTGCAGGACATCCTCTCGGCCTTCATCCGCCCCGCTCTCAACCTCACGCTCGACCGCCAGCACGGCGGCGCGGCATTTGTCCGCGTACTGGCCCGCGCCTATGCGGAAAAGAATGACCGCCTGCGCAAATTCCTGTCCGACAACTACGGGCACGTGTTGCGCGAGTTTGCCAAGGCCCTCGCCGGCCAGTTGCCCGAGCTGGACAAGGAAACCCTGTACTGGCGACTCGACTTTGTCGCCGGTGCCCTGACCTACGCCATGGCCGATTTCGGGATGATCAAGCGCCCGGACGGCGTCAGCGAGAAGGACCATTGCGTGAAGAGCGCCGAGCAACTGATCGCTTTTGCCGCCGCCGGCCTGCAGGCTGACTGAGCAACATTATCCAACCATTTCAACTGGATAGAACACATGTCTGAGAAACTACTTGTTCGCCGTGCTGCCGTGCTCGGCGCCGGCGTGATGGGCGCGCAGATTGCCGCCCACCTCACCAACGCCGGCGTCGACACTGTGCTGTTCGACCTCGCAGCAAAGGAAGGCCCGAAAAACGGCATCGTCAATGCCGCCATCGCCCGACTGAGAAAGCTCAAGCCCGCGCCGCTGGGCCGATCGGATCTGGCGAATGCGATCACACCGGCGAACTACGAGGAACACCTCGACCTGCTCTCCGGCTGCGATCTGATCATCGAGGCCATCGCCGAGCGCATGGACTGGAAGAAGGACCTCTACGACCGCATCGAGAACCACGTCGCGCCGCACGCGATCCTGGCCTCGAACACTTCGGGCCTTGGCATCAACGAGCTGGCCACGGTGCTGCCGGAGTCGCTGCACGAGCGCTTCTGCGGCGTGCATTTCTTCAACCCGCCGCGCTACATGCACCTGGCCGAACTGATCCCGACG
>JAGRJX010000124.1 GCA_020442545.1 Lysobacterales bacterium | reverse complement strand
GCAGCGTCAGCGTGTTGATCGAGAAACCCATCGCGTACATCACCGCGAAGGCGCCGATCAGCGATACCGGGATGGTCACCAGCGGGATCAGCGTGGCGCGGCCCGAGCGCAGGAACAGGAAGATCACGATCACCACCAGCACGATGGCCTCGCCGATGGTCTTGTAGACCTCGCTGATCGAGTGTTCGATGAAGATGGTCGAATCGTGCGCGATCTCCACCTTCATGCCTTCCGGCAGGGTACGCTGGATGTCCGGCAACAGCGCCTTCAGATCCTTGGATATGGTCAACGGATTGGCCGTCGCCTGCTTGGATACCGCCAGCGGCACCGCGGTGCGACCCTTGAAGCGCGCGCGGAAACGCGACTGGTCGCCACCGAGCTCGACCCTGGCCACGTCGCGCAGACGGACGATGGGGTTGCCGGTTGCGTCGGTCTTGAGAATGATCGCGGCGAACTGGTCGGCGGTCCTGAGGTCGGTTTCCGACAGGATGGTGAATTCGCGCTGCGTGCTTTCGATACGACCGGCCGGAATCTCCACGTTTTGCGTGCGCAGCGCGTTTTCCACGTCCGCCGGCGTCAGGCCGAAGGCGGCAAGCCGCGGCGGGTCCAGCCACACACGCATGGCGTAGCGGTTACCGTAGATGTCCGCGCGGGCGACGCCGCCGATGTTCTGCACGCGGTCCTTGACCAGCCGCTTGGCGATGTCGGCGATGTCGGTCAGTGAATGATGGTCGCTGGAAAACGCGAGATAGATGATCGGCTGGGCGTCGGCTTCCTGCTTCTGAACCACCGGATCGAGTGCGTCGCGCGGCAACACGCCACGCGCCTGCGCCACCCGGTCGCGAACGTCAGCCGCCGCGCTGTCCGGGTCGCGGTCGAGTTTGAAGGTCACCGTCACCTGCGAGCTCTGTTCACGGCTGACCGAATTGATGAAGTCCACGCCCTCGATGCCGGAGAGCTGCTCTTCCATCGGCGTGGTGATCTGCGACTCGATGACCTCGGCACTGGCGCCGGGATAGCTGGTAGCCACGGTTACCACCGGCGTATCAACCTTCGGGATCAGGCGCACGGCCAGCCGCTCGTAGGTAATCAGACCCACCAGCAGAATGACCAGGTTGATCACGATCGCCAGCACCGGGCGACGGATGGAGATGTCGGAAAGCACCATCGGTGCGGACTCCTGTTCGCTGGCGGGCGCTTACTGCGCCGGGGCGGGTGTGGCCGGGGCCGTCCGGGGCGGAAGCGGATTCACCGGCGAACCGGGACCGATCTTCTGCTGCCCGGCGGTGATCACGGTGTCGCCCGCGTTCAGGCCGCTGACGATCTGCACCTTGCCGGGCTGACGCTGCCCGGTGCGCACCTCGACCTGATCGGCCTTGCCATCAACCACGCGGTAGACGTACTGCTTGTCGCCCAGTGGCCACAACGCCTGTTCGGGAATGATCATGGCGTCGGACACGCGATCCAGCACCAGCGATACCGAACTGAACTGGCCCGGGCGCAGCTTGCCATCCGGGTTTGGAACCCGTGCACGCACGGTCAATGAGCGTGTGGCGAGGTCGATCTGTGGCGCCACCGCGTAGACTTCCCCCGCAAAACGCTCGCCGGGGAACGCGTCGGCGCGCAGATTGACGGCCTGACCCACCTTGACCTGCGACAGGTACAGTTCGGGCACCGCGAACTCGAGCTTGATCGGATCGATCGAGACCACATCGACCAGCGCCTGACCGACGCTGACATACTCGCCCACGCTGACCTGACGCAGACCGACCACGCCGGCGAACGGCGAGCGGATCACCGATTTGTCCAGCCGGGTGCGCGCCGAAGCCTGCTTGGCGCGATCCACGCTCAGCTTGCTGCGCGCGCTGTCGTAGTCGGACTGGGCAATCAGCTTGCGGTCAATCAGATCCTCGGCGCGGTCGAAGCTGCGCTGCGACAAGGCAAGATTTGCGTTGGCCTCGTTGAGGTCGGCACGGATCAGCGCGGCGTCCAGCCTGAACAGCGGCTCGCCCTTCCGCACCTGCTGACCCTCGGTGAAGAGGATCTTTTCGATACGGCCGGCAATTTCCGGACGCAGGGTCACGGACTCGTCGGCGCGCAGGTTGCCGATCACGTCGACGCTCTGATCCAGCGACGTGATCTCGACGCTGGCGGTTTCCACTGCCGTGGGAGGCATCCCGCCGGGCCCGCCCTGGGCGAGCGTGGCGGTGGCGGTCATCAGGCTGAGAACGGCGAAAGCGCCGGCGATCCGCTGACTGTGCATGGGGAAGGTCTCGAAAAGGGGAGAGGGATGGCCTGACGCTTGCCGACGACAAGATCGGTGGAAAGGCGAATTCATATACTCGCCAGTTTACCTTGGGGCATGAGCGAGTTCACCGTGACAGAAGTCCCGGTCTCGGATCCGGCCATTGCAGATACTGCGCGTTGACGGCGGCATCCGCATGGAGCGCATGCGGGATCACGCCCAGACAGGGTGCATCCAGGTGGCGACGCAGGATGGCGAGATTGTCTTCGGCAGCCGTGAACCGCGGATCGACGCGATTGCCGATCCATCCGGCAAGCCGAAAGCCATCCGCGACAATTGCGCGTGCCGTCAGTCGCGCATGGTTGATGCAGCCCAGCCGCAGGCCAATCACCAGCACCACCGGCAGATCCAGTGCGCGTGCGAGGTCGCGCTGCTCGATGTCCTCGGCGAACGGCGCATCCCAGCCGCCGACGCCTTCCACCACCAGTGCATCGACCTGCGCCGACAGGCGATTGGCTGCGGCCAGCATCACGTCCAGTTGCAGCGTGACGCCGGCTTCGCGCGCAGCGATCTCCGGCGCCTGCGGCAATGGCAGCGCATACGGATTGATGTCCTCGTAAGCAATGTCTGCCTCGCCGGCCGCCTGCAGCGCCAGCGCGTCCGAGTTGCGCCAGCCATCCGGCGTCTGCTCGCAGCCACTGGCCACCGGCTTGAAGCCCGCGCAACGCCGGCCATCACGCCGCGCCCGAGCCACCAGCGCGCAGCTGGTGACAGTCTTGCCGACTGCGGTGTCGGTGCCGGTGACGTAGATGCCATCCCGTTTCATGCGCGCAATGTATCACCGCACTTTTTCGCCCGGCAGGATGATCGTCCTTGAATTGATAGACTGACAGCTTCGACGCGCCGGTAGCGCGACCCGACTGACGGAGACAGCATGTTCCAGGCAAGCGCCCTCTGTGGCGACAAGGCCAGCCAGTATTCGCAACTCGCCGACATGGCGCGCGCGCTGATGCACGGCGAACACGATCGTATCGCCAACGCGGCCAACCTGTCGTCGCTGGTGTTCAACAACCTGCCGGACCTCAACTGGGTCGGGTTCTACTTCTATGACGGTAGAGAACTGGTGGTCGGGCCGTTCCAGGGCCAGCCGGCCTGCATCCGCATCGCGCTGGGCCGTGGCGTCTGCGGCACGGCTGCTGCCACGCGCGAGACCCAGCGCATCGCCGACGTCGATGCCTTCCCCGGCCATATTCCCTGCGACTCGGCCTCGCGCTCGGAACTGGTGGTGCCGCTGTATCGTGGCGACGAACTGATCGGCGTGTTTGATCTGGACAGCCCGATTCCCGACCGCTTTGATGCCGATGACCAGCAGGGCCTGGAAGCTATTGCCGCCGTCTGGCTCGACACATTGGAGGACGCCGCATGAGCAGCGACGAAAAGATCCGCAATATCGGCACCAAGTCCGCCGCCTGGCTGCGTCAGGTTGGCCTGCGAGGCCTCGATGACCTGCGCGAGATTGGTTCGGTGGATGCCTTCCTGAAAGTGAAGCGCGCCGGCTTCCGCCCCAGCCTGAACCTGCTCTACGCCATCGAAGGCGCCCTACAGGACTGCCACTGGCGCGAGCTGGACGATGACTGCCGCGCGTCGCTGCAGTCGGCCGTGGAGGCTGCCGAGGACCCCAATGCTCTGTCCGCCGCCAAGCGCCCCGGCCCCTGTCGGGATGTCACTGCACGCACTGCGTCGCTGTATGAAGACGATGATAACGATGCGTCGGACAGTCATCGCGACGACAATTGAGCAATGAAGCCCTTCTCCCTCCGGGAGAGGGGTTGGGGTGAGGGTGCGCCCAAGTGTCAGTACCGCAAATTGTCATTCACCGACTGTTGACACCCGAACCCTCATCCGGCGCTTCGCGCCACCTTCTCCCGAAGGGAGAAGGACAGATGTTGTCAGCTACCCCAGCGGTTGAACGCGTAGGGCGGAACCGTACAGGCATTTCCACGTTGAAGGTCGGCGAGACGATGGTGGTAGTACTTCACGGTCTCGCACTACACACTAACAGACCGCGCAGCGGTCGACTCACTCCCTCACCTGCCGGTCGCCAGACCGCAACTAACCCGGCCTCGCAGCCGCATAGTCCCGCGCATCCTCACGCCAGGCTGGCGTTTTCGCGATCACGTCCAACACGTCGCCGGGCGCGGCGGCGGTCTGCCACATGGCGCGGTGTTCGGGGTTCATGAAGCGCTGGTCGATCACCTGGTCCATGAAGCTGACCAGACCGTCCCAGTAGCCGTGGGTGTTGAGCAGCACGATGGGGCTGAAGTAGATGCCGAGGCGCTTGAGCGTGATCGCCTCGAACAACTCTTCCAGCGTGCCGCTGCCGCCGGGAAGCGCCACCACCGCATCGGAACCGGTGAGCAGACGGTGCTTGCGCTCGCGCATGTCCTCGACCAGCTGCAGTTCGGAGAGGCCCGGATGACCCCATTCGAGGTCGTCCATGAACTTCGGCAGGATGCCGATGACGTCGCCGCCGGCCTCCAGCGCGCCATTGGCCACCGCGCCCATCGAGCCGGTTGATCCTCCACCGTAGACCAGCGTGTGGCCGGCTTCGCCGATCAGCCGGCCCAGCTCGCGGGCGTCGTCATGGAAGGCGGGATCGCAGTGGGCGCTGGAAGCGGCATAGACACAGATGCGCATGGCGGGCTCGTCATCGGCAGGGTTGGCTGGACGGCCACCTTACGGCAGCCGGCAGCGCCTCGCCAGCAGCGGATCAGTCCTCCAGCCCGTCCTTGAACAGGCCGTCGTGCATCTCGACCGAAACCAGCATGGCGACACCGCCGAGACCATCGTGCTCAGCCTGCCCGGCCAGGATGAGCCGACCCTCGGACCAGGCCATGTCCACCGCATAGTCCTTGCCGGTATCCATGCCCGATGTGGCATCGACCGGAATGATCATCGTGCCGGGCTGGATGCCGTCCCGGTTGAAACGCAGGTCGAGCATGCCCAGCGCATCCACCACGATCATCAGCGGATCGCCCTCGCCGTTGTCGCTGGTGTAGCCGCTGACCGCGAAGCCACCGTCGGGGAGCTGCATTGCTTTCAGAATATGCGGACCCGGGCCCATCGGGATGCTGCCGAGCAGCGCGGTGCCCCAGGTCGGATCGATGGTCTTGCCGTCGGCGGACAGCATGATCGCGCCGACCACGTCGTTGCCGCCCATGCGTCCGCGCCCGAACAGTGCAACACGACCGTCGTCCAGCAGGGACATCGCACCCACCTGGCCGCTGCCGGGGTCCGGGTCGCCGTAGGTGATGACGTGGATACCGTCGTTGGGGCCGAAGGACGCATTGACGTCGCCGTCGCTGGTGGCTTCCATCACGAACCAGCGCGTGCGGTCGTTGTAGAAGCCGGAGCCGAACAGCAGGATGCGGCCATCGGGACGGATGGCGATGTCGTCCAGCAGCGCGCCGGTGGCGCCCTGCGGCCAGGCGTAGAACAGGCCATTCAGGCCGAAGTCGATGTCAATGTCGCCATCGGCATCCAGTCGCAGCACTGCCGGATAGCCATCGCTGCGACGGCCGCCGAAGTAGATGCGGCCGCTGGCATCGAGCGCCAGCTGGTTGGTGAAGTAATGCGGGCCGTCGATCAGCGGCTGCAGCAGCGTGCAGCCATCGGTGCCGAAGCCGGGATCGAGATTGCCAGCCACGGCAACGCGACAGACCACGCGATCGACCGGGTTCAGGCCGCCGCCTTCATAGACGAAGGCGGTGAACAGCAGCTTTCCGTCCGGCTGGAACAGCGCGTTGTCGACGCTCAGGGTGCGCGGATCCTGCCAGTCCAGCAGGCGCAGCCCGGCGACGTTGCCGCTGCCGAAGCTTTCGTCCAGCGTGCCGTCCGGGTGGTAGCGGGCAAGGCCGATCTGGATCGGCTTGGCCAGGTCACTGTCGGTTACCGAGGCCACCATCATCAGTTTCCCGGTGATCGGGTTGCGCTCGATGGCGATGCCGAAGCTGCTGTCGGTGAGGTAGCCTGGATCGAATTCGTGGTTGAAGGATTCGTAGACGAAGCCGTCCTTGCCGAAGGATGCCTCCAGCCGCCCACGGACGGCCTCGGCGGGGCTGGAAAAGGTAACCAGAGCGATCAAGGCCATCAGGGCCAGAACGGCGGCAACGGGGAACGAAGGACGGTGCATGTCGGAGCTCCAGAGGTCGGATACCTCTACATGCGCAACGGACGGGGACCAGGGATCACGGACCCGACGAGATTCCGGGCGGGTACCCCAATGGCAAATGGGGAAACTGGCAAACGGCTTCACGCAATACGCCAGCGAATGCGGTATGGTGCGGTGCATCAAGTCATTCGGAACGCCGCATGTTCCTGTACCAGCTGCACGAAATGAACCGCGCCCTGATGTCGCCTTTCGCCTACTGGGCGGAAGCCAACGCGCGGGCCTTCTCCTCGCCGGAAAGCTGGCTGTCGAAGCTGTCGGGCGCGCAGCGGATCGCAGCCAGCAACGAGCTGCTGCATCGCATCGGCAAGGACTACGAAAAGC
>JAGRJX010000123.1 GCA_020442545.1 Lysobacterales bacterium | reverse complement strand
TTGCGATTGAGAGTTGAATTCGCCCCCTCCTTTCAGAGTGGAGCTACTATGAAGACAGTAACCTCGTTGTTCTTGCTTGCGATGCTTTCTTGCGTGTCCATGGAGTCGGCAGCGCAGGACGACCCACTTGCTTTGCCGACAATTTCGGTCTCGGCTAGCCGGATCGTCGTCTGTGCGAATATTAGTTGTGATCCTTGGACCGATGCTGGCGGTGCATTTGATCCGGATTTGAACGACGATACGATATCCCAAGAGGCTGTTGCGAGCGGTCTGCTTTTCCTGACAGAGCTTGTCAGCACCTGTCAGGGAAGTGCTGAGGAACGCGAGGCTGCAACATGGTCGGGCTATAGGCAAGCCCTGCAGGCTCGGTATAACACTGATACTGATATGTTTGGTTTGATACAAGCACAATATTTCGACAACCAAATGCGTACCAGTGACGGTCAGGTCAGGGTCTACTATCAGAACAACGGTGGGCTGGGTGTGTATGAGCGGACAGACTCCGAACTCGGAGCCAGCGACGGTTTTGTTGAAGTGCAGGCACCGAACTGCGGAAGTTAGTCGCCGTGCCAAAGAACAACGCAAAGGCAGGTCGCTGGATCATTGGATCCGTGTTAACAGCAATCTTGTTGGTGTTGACCTGGATCGGGTACCGCAGTTTCAGCGTTTCTGGTTCGCATCCTCCTCAGGAGGATGCGGGCCTGGCGGTTTCGGCAGCGTCCGTCTCCGCATATTCTGATGACGCGAAGCATCATCAATCGGAGGCCGATGCTTCGGGTGAGCCTGATGCGGCCTCCATCAATGACTGGGTTCAACAGGATCCAGTGGATGCGCTGGATCGGGTTCCCCGGGTCAGCCTGATCTATGCGGACCTGGAGCGATTGGCTGCATCCGGTGACGTCTCCGCCATGGTGGCACTGGGTCGCGTTAACAGGGCTTGCTTGTCCCTATGGAACAGGTCAGGCGAAAAGTCACTGAACGGAGTCAATTCGTATATCAAGGACCTGCCGGCAGATAGTCCGCTGGCTGCGCAGAAAGCGGCCGCGATAGAAAGGTGGTCGGCATATTGCGACGTGCCATTGACGAGGAACTCGGCTGACTTGAGAGCGCAGCTCGACAAGGCAGCACGATCAGGCGATCTGTCTGCCAAGGCCGCCATGGGCTTTCACGGCGAGTCTGACGATGTTCTGCTTTCGGTCCTGGGTGACACGGATAAGCCTTGGGTAGCTGAGGCCGTGCTGAACGCGTTGGCCGATGGTCGTCGCAACAGTCCGCTTTCCCGGGAACTGGAGGCAGAGGTTTTCCCGGACCGCACGCTATTGAATCGAAAGCGCATTGACTTGATCAAACAATATGCGGCGGTATGGGAGCGATGCCAGCGCGGTGCGTATTGCGGTGCGAATCAGAACGAGGCGCTACAGATGTGCGTCTATGGCGGCGTTTGCGACAGCGTGCAAGACCTGACCAACGTGTTTGATCGTGATTTGTCGGGTCGGGAGTTCCAGCTGATGCAGGATTACCTGGAAGCGCTTCATCGCAGCTCAGGCGGATGACTATTGTTCCGTCTTGCTCGACACCTTGTCCAGCGCATAGCCAAGCAGCCGCGCTTCGATCCAATCTCTCCAACCGCTGGTTGTCGTAAAACCCATGCGCTGCATGGCTTCCTCATCGCGCTCGGGTTTTGACAACAGCGCGCTGGCAAGCAGCCTGATCATGGCCAGTTTGCTGGCGGTATTCGCTTTCAGCCAGGTCAGTGCGCGCACAAGGCGCTGTTCGACGTCGGTGAAATCGCTGCCCAGCGGATAGTCGGGCAGCAGGCCGTCGCGTCGTGCTTCACCGAGGCGGTCGGCAAGTTTGTCGGGTGTGTTCGGTGTGCGATCCGGTGGCAGCACGAAGTCATCGCGGAGTTTGAAGGCGCTTTTGGCGGCGTCGATGATCGGCTGCTGGAAGCGGGCATCGGTGAGCTGCAGCATGGCTTCGACGCATTCGCCATCGCTGCGGTCGCGCAGGTCGGCGACGCCGTATTCGGTGATGGCCATATCGCGCAGATGGCGCGGGATGGTCTGGTTGCCGTAGCGCCAGTGCACGCTGCTGACTTCGCGCGCGCCTTCGCCATGGGTGGCGCGGAACATCAGCACCGAGCGCGAATCATGCAGCGCATGCGCCATCGCCACGAAGTTGTACTGGCCACCAACGCCGGACACCACGCGGCCGTCTTCCAGCGTTTCCGAGGCGGCACCACCGAGCGCGGTCATCAGCATGCAGGTGTTGAAGAAGCGTGGCTCGCGGCGCTGTTCGCGCTCCAGCGCCTCATAGCCGCCGTAGAGTTCGTTGATGTGCGAGACGCGGGTCATGCCGATGCCGCGGGCTTCGTCGGCTGGCATGTCGCGCAGCCAGCGGTACAGATCCTTCGAGCCGAGGTAGAAGGCGCCGTCGAGCCAGCGGCCTTCCGATTCCAGGCGCGCCGTGTCCGCGCTGCTGGGTCGGCCGGCGTTGATGCGCTCCATCGCTTCGACGTCGTCGATCACGCGTCGCTTGAGGATGCCGGCTTCGCGCAGCGCACGGAAGGCGTCGTTGACCATCTCGCTGGCGCCATACAGGCCGTGTTCGAATGGCTCGACGCCGCCGGCTTCACGAACTATGTCGCTGTCCACATAGCCCGGCTCCAGCCGTTCGAGCAGCGCGCGGTACTCGGCATTGCGCGTATGGCGGAGGATCAGTCCGTGCGCCAGCGCGTCGGCCAATGTGCCGATGCCGATCTGCAGCGTGCCGCCATCCTTCACCAGCGCGCTGGCATACAGGCCGATGGCGTAGTCGGCATCCGATACGGCGCCGCGTGGCAGGGCGAAGGGCGGTGCGGCATCGTCGGGCAGTCGACAGACATGATCGAAGAAGTCGAGGTCCACGGCCGCCGTGCCGCCAATGTAGGGCAGCTGTGGATCAATCTCCGCGATCAGCAGCGGCCTGGGTTTGCCAAGCCGCGCGATCTCGTCGAGCAGGTCGAAGGTGAGGTCCGGGTTGCAGCTCAGCGACAGGCGCTGGCCGTCCGGCGACAGCGCGACCTTCTGCACCATGGCGTCGATGCCGCGCTTGGCGACGGCGCGGGCAACGTGCGTGTAGTTGATGCTGGCGTAGTCACGCTGCGCCTGGCGGCTGCCCAGCAGACCGCCGGACTGCATGTAGAACTCCTCGACGCAGACGTTCGTCGGCAGCGCGTTGCGGCGCTGGTCGATGGCGTAGTCCAGCGCCTCGAAGTTCGCGCCGAAATGGCGTTCGGCGAATGGCGCGAGAAAGCGTTGCTCCAGTCCGGGCTTTGCCCTTGGCGGCGTCAGCGACAGCGCTGTGTAAAGCGTCAGGTTCCGCGACGGTTCCGCCTTGACGCGTCGGTAGATCGCATTGAGCACGCGGTGCGGTTTGCCGAGGCCCAGCGGCGCGGCGATGCTCAGCGTGTGCGGGCAACGGGTGAGCAGGTCGTCGACGGCCTGGTCTTCCGTTGTCGGGAAGGAATCCATCACAAGGGCTTGTCTTGGCGTTGACCATGGCGATGATCGCACAGACCTGCGTCAGAACAGCGGATGCCTGGCAGACAGTGGTGGTCGGGTAAACTTGACCGGATGTTGCTCCGTCAGCTCATCTTTGCCGTCCTTGCCCTTGGCGCCACGGACCCGGTTCTTGCCTTGGCGCGCCAGTGCGAGCGCGTCGCCATGCCGGAGACCATGCCCGATCAGGCCACTTGTATGACCCGCAGCGGCATCGAGCTGGCGCTGGATGCGAGTCCGTCATCGAAGATCGAGGCGCTGGTCGATGCGGCGAAGGACGACCTGCGCCAGGCGCGCCTGGACGAAGCCGAGGCGAAGCTGGACTGTGCGGCGGCCGTGTTCTCGGGTGCGCACGCCGAGGTTCCGCTGCGTGGCCTAGTCCGCGCGCGAGGCAGTCTGGCCTATGCACGCCAGCAGATGCCCGAAGCGTTGACGTTCCTTGAATGCTCGCTGGCGCTGTCTTCGAAGGGTGATGACCGGCTGGCCGAAGCCAGCGACCTCAATGCGGTCGGCAGCACGCTGCGTCGGCTGGGCGACTATCGCGGCGCGCTGCGCATGCTCAGTCGTAGCCTCGACGTGCAGCGTGCCGCGGGCAAGCCGGGCGGCGCCGTGCTCAACAACATCGGTGATGTCTATCGGGACCTTGGCGAGCCGGACGAGGCACTGGATCACTACGATGATGCAAGGCAGGTGTTCCTCGATGACGGCGACCGCGAACACGCCGCGCACGTGCTCGAAAGCATGGCGGTGGTGATGCTGGAAAAGGGCGATGCGCGGCAGGCAGCGACGTGGCTGGAGGAGACGCTGGCCACTTATCGCGAGCATGGGCGCTTCGACTACGTGGTGCGTGTCAGCGGCTGGCTGATCCGTGCGGCGCTGGCCGGGGGAGACGTGGCCGCTGCGCAGCGCTGGAAGGCCGAAGGTCTGGCCACGGCGACCGAGCACCAGTTGCGCCTGCCGGCCTCATTCCAGCTGCAGGCGGCGCGCACCGAGCGGGTCGCTGGTGCACCGGCGGCGGCAGTCGAACGTCTGCAGTCGACGCTGTCCGACCTGCCGGCCAGCGATGCGGAAAAGGCCGGCCTGTTCGAGGAATTGGCGGCCGCGCAGGAAATACTCGGCGACAAGACTGCTGCGCTCGCCAGCCTGCGTCGGGCGCGCGTCGAGGAAAACGCCTTCGACCGGGCGCGCTACGACCGTCAGCTGGGCTGGCTGCGCACGCGCTTCGAGACCGCCGAGCGCGACCGCACCATCGAGGCGCTGGAAACCGACAACCGGCTGAGGCGCGCCGAATTGCGTCAGCGCAACCTGATGCTGGGGCTGACCATGGCGCTGGCCGTGGTGCTGTTGCTGCTGGTTTGGCTGGTCCTGCAGCGTCGCCGTCAGCGCGAGCGGCTGGTACAGGCGGCGCGGCTGGCGCGCAAGGAAGAAGCGCTGACCCGCTACCGGCGCGAGGCCGACACGCTGGCCGAAGACCGCCAGCTGCTGCAGAACCTGCTGGATGCACAGGACGGTGCAACCTGCCTGCTTGATCCCGATGGCCAGCTGCTGGCCACCAGTCGCGCTGCCAACGAACTGCTGGGCGCCGGGAAGGCTGGTGCAGTAGGTCGCGCGGCGGCGGAATTCCTCGCCGCTGCGGACGTTGCGGCACTGGCGTCAGCTATCGAAGGCATGGAAGACAGCAACACGCAGGAGTTGGCAACCACGCGCGCGGATGGCGAGCCCCTATACCTTCGACTGTCGCAATGGCCGCATGGTGACGGCCTGATCGTGATGGCGCTGTCGCGAAAGGCCGTGGTTTCCGCTGATCCGGCTGCCACTGCATCGGATGCCCTCAGCATCGAAGGCTCCGAGGCCGATATGCGCGAAGCCTTCCGCCGGCTGCTGGTCGAGCTGATGCTGAGCGCCATCGATATCTGGGAGCGCAGCAGCGGCAGCGGTCGCCTGGAGCTGGCCGAGAAGAGCCGTATCTGGCGTGTAGCCGTTGACGATGGACGGCTGCGTGCGCGCTCGATGGAGCGCTATCTCAGCGTCGCGCGGCTGCCGAAAAACCCGCGCTGGCGTGACGTGCTAAGAACCGCCTACTACGTGCTTGAGAACTGCAGCATGGACGGCGACACGCAGTCCGAGCTGCAGGGTCACGTCGATGCCGTCTTGGCCTATACACGACGCAGCGCCCTGTTCTGAGCGCTGCGCCATCGGCGTGGTTCAGCGGATCCGGCTGCTGGCCTCGAACACCGGCTTGACGGTGTCGGGTTCGCAGATCGCGCACACACCCTGCAGGTTTCCGTCGCTGAAATCGTAGTTTTCGTGGTGCTCAGCGGTGTTGAAGTCCGACGGCGACTGCACGAAGGGAATGGCCTCCGCCGGGCGGCTCAGTCGCAGGCCCAGCCCGCCGCAGCTCTCGCCAGACAGCTCGTTCGACCAGTACCAGTCATCGATGATGCCGCAGGTCTTGGTGCTGCAGGTCGCCGTGGTGCCGCTGGTCTGCGAATCCTTGTAGGCCTGCAGCTGGTCCGGCGTGAAGCTGAACGTGCCGATGATCTTCACCGTGCTGCCCTTGGGGCACCAGTCGGCCGGGATCGTGTTGTGGGCGAAGGCGCTGCCGGACAGCAGGAAAGCGAGCAGGAACGAATGACGGAAGTTGATGCGCATGGAAACCGGGATCCTCTGATCGGGGCTGGAAGACCGAGTATAGAGACTGTGATGCGGATCACCATGCCGATCCCGGGACAAAATCGGGGCGTTTTTTGGCGCAAGTGATTGATTGTTGGTACTTGGCCCGGTGCCGGGTCGCCGATGACGCGCGCTTTTGCGTTTGCCCGGCACGGTTCACCAGCCCGCATTTATGCCCGCAATCACCCGCGATGATCCCGGCTTCGCACTGTCCTTGATGGATCCCGCCCACGACGATGGATTGGCCCGATGCGACATGTTGTCGCGTCATCGGCTTGCCGGGCTGGCATCGATGCCAGCCGCATCAATATCCATCTACGGAGTTCGTTTCGAATGAAGACATTGCACACCGCACTCGTGGCCGCCGGCCTTGCGATCGCTTCCATCGGCAGTGCCTCTGCCGCACTCGTCGCCGGCACCGGCGGCGGCTATTACGGCAGCGCCTGGTACAACAGCAATCAGGGTTCCGTGGTCGGTCCGTATTCCACCTACTACGCCTGCAACCAGGCGCTACAGGCTGCCATCGACAACGCCACCAACAATTTCGGCTGGTCGGTGACCTCGGTTTCGCCCTGCAGCTACACCCCGCCGTTCGCGCCGATGCAGGTCGAGTACGAGCTGGCCGTGGTGGACGATGGTTCGGGCGATACCGGCACCATCGCCGGCACGCTGCTGGATGAAGTCGCCAAGCTGCGCGAAGCCTACCGTATCGATGCCTACGACAAGGCGGTCAGGCGTCTGATCGAGATCACCGATCCGAACCTTGATCCGGATGCGGACTACACGGCACGACGCTAAGCCGTGACAGCGGATTGACCACCACATCGCCCGGGCATGTCCCGGGCGATGTGCGTTAACTCGCTAGCCGCCGAGCAGCGCCCAGATCGCCGGCAGCAGCAGCTTGCCGGAGGCAATGACCAGAACCACACCGAGCATCTGTCGAAGTCCCTTGGTCGGCAGCCATTTGATGCCGAGCTGGGTGCCGATCAGGGCGCCGGCAGTGACGGCGACCAACCACAGCGGCAGGGCGGTTGGCAGCGTGCCGGTGGCCTGCCAGAGTCCGAGCAGGGCCAACGCCGAGTTGATCCAGACGAAGGCCACCGAGGTGCCGCTAGCCTCGCGCGTCGGCATCCACTTCGCGAACAGCAGCAGCGGCGTCAGGAAGATCGCGCCGCCCGTTCCGGTCAGGCCGGACAGCGTGCCGATGCCGGCGCCAGTGATGAATCCCGGCAACCACGGCATTTTGCGACCGCGGGTTTCCTCGTCCAGTACTTCCGCGCGCGCTGCGCTGCGGAAGATGCCGATTGCGGCGATCAGCAGCACCAGGCCCAACAGCAGGTTGAAGGCCACTGCCGGCAGATGCACTTTCGCCGCGAAGTAGGCTGCCGGTGCGGAGGCCAGCACGAACGGCAGCACGTTGCGCGCGCGAACCTGTCCGGCACGCCAGAAGCGGAACAGGCCGATGCCGCCGACCAGCAGGTTCAGCGCCAGCGCGGTCGGGCGCACCGATTCCGGCGCAAAGCCCA
>JAGRJX010000017.1 GCA_020442545.1 Lysobacterales bacterium | reverse complement strand
CTGCGACTCGCCGACCACCATGCTGTCGAGGCTGCAGGACACGGTGAACAAGTGGCGAATGGCCTCCTCGCCAGAACGCTCGAACAGCTGAGCCATCACATCGTCGGGATTGACGCCGTGGAACCGAGCCATGAAACGGCCCACTTCCTCGCGTGACGGACAGTTGTCGGGATCCTCGGCCGCGACGTACATCTCGACCCGATTGCAGGTCGAGAGCAGCACGGCTTCGGAATCGGGATACGACTGCTGCCACGCCTTCAACGCATCTCGACATTGTTCGGGGGAGAACGCCAAGCGTTCACGAACCTCAACGGCCGCAGTGTGGTGGCTGCAGCCCACCATCTGCATCTTCATGACGGCCTCCCGACAGAGACCGAAAGTTGCCTGGCAAAACGGCTCAGTTCGCCATCCCGAGCGGATCGCTGCCAATCCGTGGTCGACATGGCGAGTGGCGTCGCGGCGCTGACGGCCGGCGTGGCGGCCGGATTGTTGACGGCATGACGGCCAACGAGCGCCAAGGTCAATGCCATCACCAAAAACACCAAGCTCGCGATCGTCAGATAAGCAACCTTGTGCCCGACACGAGCTGGCTTGTAGAGCCACTCGAAAAGGGAAGCCGCGGTCAACCAACCGAACAACAACGCCGAGCTGAAAACCACCGGATCGGACCAAGCCACTTGATTCGAGCGATACAAGTTCAGCACAACGCCGGACAGTACACCGATCGCCAGCAACAAAGTCGACACGAACAGCGTCTCTTGACTGCAGCGATGGAGCCACTCGAGGCTCGGCAGCTGAAACCCCGTTCGCATCGGCAATTTGTGCTTCAATCGATAAGACTGAATCAAGTACATCAACCCCGTGGCAAATCCGAGCGACACGGAGACAGTGCCCATCAACAGCGCGATCCCATGCACGATTCGCCAATAGCGGCGGGCATCGTCGTGCGGAAACGGCTCGGGAGCGTACTGGCGAAACAACAGCGCGCCGACCAGCATCGCCAGCACCAACGGCAGAAAGAAAATCCCGATTGCGGTCTCGGGGCGTCGCATCGCCATGCCGAGGTAAAACGCGGCGAGAAACCATGCCGCCACCAAACACCAGTCATACCAACTGGACAGCACCCCGTGTCCCTGGTTCGCCTCGCTGGAGGCGAGGTTGTAGAGGTGCAGGCTGTGCGTCAGCAACCCCACGACCATCGCAACCATCGCCGAGTTGTGCCAAATGCGCCCGCGCAGCCTCAGCCGTGACGCTTCCAACAGGAAGACGATTAAGTAGCTGCCGGCGATGCAGGTGAGGCTGATTCCCGTCAACATCGGGTAGGCGAATGGGGGCAGGAGGAAAGAGGCTGTCAGGCAATCACCGGCGCGATGCCGGAAACTTACAAAACGAGGGCTAATTTATTTTAGCAGCGAATGGCAGATTTCGTATGACGGACTGCCAGTCCGTCGAGAGCCTTCTGGTCACAACGACGGACTGGAAGTCCGTCGTACGGAGGCCCGAACGGCCTTCTGCCGTGACGGAGCCTGGCAATCTTCGTCGTTTCGCTACGACGAGTCGAGTCCGTAGTCCTTCAGCTTTTTGTGGAGTGTGTTGCGGTTGATCCCGAGCTTGGTCGCCGCTTTCGTCTGCACGTAGTTGCACCAACGCAACACTTGGGCGATCAGCTCCTTCTCCACGCCATCGACAATTTTTTGGTGCAGTTCGTCCTCCTTGCCGTATTCGATCAGGCCCTGTTCCACGAGGAGCGGGATCAAGTCGACGAGATCCTGTTTTCGCAACGGCGTCGCGGGCGCGACATCGCTGCACATCGTCTCAGCCTCATCTCGGCCGGCGACGGTCGCGGGCAGCAGGTCGAGCGTCAACTCGTCACCGTCGGCCATGATCACCACGCGCTCGACGTAGTTCTGCAGTTCGCGGACATTGCCGGGCCAGTCATGGCCGAGCAGCGCGGCATGGGCGGCGCGGGTAATGCCGCTGACCCGGATGCCGCGCGCGCGGCAGGCCTGCTCGAGAAAGCGGCCGGCCAGCAGCGGGATATCCTGCGGCCGTTCCCGCAGCGGCGGCAGCGTCACCTGCCAATCGGCGATGCGATGCAGCAGATCGAGCCGAAAGCGTCCATCAGCGACCGCTTGGTCCAGGTCCTGGTTGGTGGCGGCGATCACCCGCGCGCGGGCGGGTCGCGGTTGGCTGCCGCCGATGCGCGTGACTTCGCCTTCCTGCAGCACGCGCAGCAGGCGTGCCTGGGTGGATGGCGCCATGTCGCCGATTTCATCAAGGAACAGGATGCCGCCGTTGGCCTGTTCGAACTTGCCGGGTCGCGCGTTCACGCCGGTGGCCACGCCGCGCTCGATGCCGAACAGCTCCGCGTCGATGAGATCGTCGGCCAGCGCGGCGCAATTCAGCGCGACATAGGGCGCATCGCGCTTGCCGTCGTGCTGGCGAATGAACTGAGCCAGCACCTCCTTGCCGGTGCCGGATTCGCCGCGAATCAACACATTCAGATCGCTGCTGGCGACGCGTCGGGCGCGCTGATAGATCTCGCGCATGCGCGGATCGGCCAGCGCCGGCGTGTCGCCGTCCACGGCCGTCTCGTCCGTCACATCGTCTGCCGGAAGGGCCTGCCGGCGGCCCAGTTCGAGCAAGCGCAGCAGGGCCTGCAGCAGGGCGGGTTCGAGCCGGCCGCCGCTGGCACGCAGCGACAGGCTGCCGTGTTCAATCTGCAGCAGCTGAGCGGTCGCCGCGGTGTCGCCGTGCCGCAACAGCACACGTGCGTCGTCGCTGTCAGCGCTGTCCACGATCTCGATGGCCGTTGCCAGTCCAGCGGTAATCAGGGCGTCGCCCATGTACGAGGCGACGGCCGGAGCGGAGGCGCCGGAGGCGGCCGCTGCGATCAGCGCATCCCAGACCTCGGCCGACAGGTTTTCCGCTCGTGTTACCGGCAGCGTCTGGTCGCCGTCCGGAGCGCGGCTGTGGGCACTCATGTTGATGGCGACGGCCAGCGACGATTCGCCGGCATCCACCGGCTGCAGGCGGGCGGATACCGTGCCGAACTGGACCTGGGCGCCGTCTTCAAGCCGTTGTCGATGACTCAGCCGTTGTCCATCGACCAGGGTTCCGTTGCTGGAGCCCATGTCCTCAAGGTCGACGGCGTTGCCATCCACATGCAGCCGGGCGTGGTGGCGTGAAACGGTCGGGAACGGTAGTCGCAGGTCGCAGTCCGCGGCGCTGCCGATCAGGTACTCGCCGTCGCCGACGTGAAAGCGTCGTCGCTGTTCATCCAGTTCGCATATCAGGTGGAATGGCATGCGGCACGGCCCCGCTCCGGACGATTCATGGGAGGCACGGGCGATCGCTTGGGTCGCGCAGGCTCTCCTGATGGCGCCAGCGCAGGGTAACCGAAGCCGGGATGCGAATCAGCGCCATAGCGCATGCAGGCGCCTGGCCAACGGATTGTCCGCGCCCAGCGTGCCATCGACCTTGTTGGCGGCGGTGACGAAGGCGGCGCGGTCGCCACGTGCGAGCGACAGCAGCGCTTCGGCCCAGGCGGTTTCCCAGCTGTTCGCGGCAATGTCCGCGCGCGCGGTCAGGCAGCTTTCGGCCAGCTTCGCGGCTTGCTCGCCGCTGCCTTCGGACTTGCCCGACAGCAGCACCTCGGCCTGCAGGCACTGCCCGGCGGCGAGGTAGCGTGTGGCGGTGGGGCCGGCGGCGGCCAGCTTGTCGTTGGCGGCGGCCAGCAGCTGGTCCGCCTGCTCGCGCCGGCCTCGCTGCCAGGTGATATGTGCCTGTGCCAGTTCGGCCCGGGCGGTATAGGGATGCGAGGGCCCGAGACGAGATTGCAGCGTGTCGTACGCGGGTTTGAGTGCCGATTCAGCCGCTGCCAGATCGCCGCGCAGCAGCGCGATGTCGACGGCGGCCAGGCGCACGGCCGCCGTGTCGATGCTGTCGTCGCCGGTGAATTGGCGGGTCATCGCAACGCCGCGCTCGATGCCGCGTCGGGCTTCGTCCGTACGGTTCGTCAGTGCCAGCACGCGTGCCTGGTTGCTGAGTAGCGCACCCATCGCGGCGGACTCGCCACCCTGGGTTTCACGTAGCCGGATGGCGCGCTCGAAATAGCTGGCGG
This sequence comes from Lysobacterales bacterium, assembly GCA_020442545.1. GTDB lineage: Bacteria > Pseudomonadota > Gammaproteobacteria > Xanthomonadales > Xanthomonadaceae > JACKOX01. The sequence goes on along the minus strand of JAGRJX010000017.1, from coordinate 2,917 downwards.
CTTCGCCAAGACGACCCTGGATCAGGCTCAGTGCCGCCAGGTTGTTCAGCAGGCTGGCGACGTGGTCGCTTTCGCTCAGGCCACTGGCCTCGAAGGCCTTGAGCGCGCGCTCGAAGTGTCCGGTGGCGCTGTCGTACTGTCCGGCGTAGAGCTCCCCCAGCGCCAGGTTGTTGAGCGCGGTGGCGCTGCGGCGGTCGTTCTCGCCCAGGGTCTGGATGTGCAGGTCGACGCCGTGGCGGTATGCAGCCAGCGAACCCTCGCTGTCACCGGACAGGCGAAGGCACTGGCCTCTGACCATCTCGACTTCGCCGATCAGGACGCGCTGGTCGCTGATCAGCTCATCGAGTTCAGCGAGCGCCGGACTGACGACGGTACAGGCCTCGGCCGGCTTGCCCGTGCGTAGGAGCACCAGTCCCATGTCGATCCGTGCACGAGCACGTGTCGAGGCAGGAGAGCGGCCATCTTCGCGATCCAGGAAACGCCGCAGGAGCGGCTCGGCACCGGTGTAGTCGTTGAGCAGCACGTAGAGCTCGCCCAGCGATGCAAGCACGGCCTGGCCGGTCAGCGGATCATCGCTGAACACACGCTCGACCTGGTCCGCGCTCTGGTCCAGCAGGTCGCGGGCGCGTAGCTGTTCCGTGTCCTGCGCCTCTTCGGCTGCATCCCGGAACATCAGCAGCAGGTAATTCCGCACGGCTTCGGAGCGCTTGGCTTCAAGCACGGCGGCGTCGCGCTCGGCAGCAATGCGCTGGCTTTGCCAGGCCAAGAGGCCCGCTGCACCGGTCAGGAGGATGAAAGCCGACAAACCGAGGGAGGCGGCGAGCCAGTTGCGGCGGAACCAGCGCGAACTGCGGTAGCTCCACGACCATGGCCGTGCCTGCACCGGGCGGCCGTCGAGGTGGCGCTGCACGTCGCCGGCCAGGGTTTCGGCCGTCGCGTAGCGGTTCTGCGGATTGCGCGACAGCGCCTTGAGGCAGATCGCATCGAGGTCGCCGCGTGCATCACCGGCATGGAACGGCGCGCTCCCGTCACGCAGCTTCTGGCTCGGCGGTTCAGCATCGTGCTGGCAGACCGCTTCGATCATCGCCGCCCAGTTGCCATCAAACTGAGGGTGTGGCGAACGGCCGGTCAGCAGCAGGTAGAGCAGCGCGCCCAGCGCATAGACATCGGTGCGCGTGGTGATCACGCCGCCATCCAGCTGCTCGGGCGCCGCGTATTCGGGCGTCAGCGCCACGCTGCGGGTTTCGCCGCGCTTGACCTCGGGATCGAGCAGCTTGGCGATGCCAAAATCCAGCAATTTGACGCTGTCGTCATCGGCGACGCGGATGTTGGACGGCTTCAGATCGCGATGCACGATCAGGTGGCTGTGCGCTTCGGCGACGGCGGCGCAGATGTCGATGAACACGCGCAGGCGGCGTTCCAGCGACGGCTGCTTCTGCTTGCACCATTTGTCGAGGTCGTGGCCTTCAGCCAGTTCCATCACCAGGAACGGCTGGCCGTCCTTGAGCACGCCGCCGTCGATCAGGCGCGCGATGGCCGGATGTTCCAGTCGCGCCAGCAACTGGCGCTCGCGTTCGAGGTGATCCTTGAAGCGCAGGTCCTGGCCGCGCAACAACTTCACCGCGACCTGCTTGTCGAAGGCGCCATCGGCGCGCTGCGCGCGGTACACCGTACCCATGCCGCCGCGACCGAGCTTCTCGATCAGTTGCCACGGTCCGGCGCGCAGGTTGCGACGATCCGTGCTGCGCTCACCGCGCTGGTCACGCACGGCTTCGGCGGCGAGGTCGCCGAGGCCGGGCAGGCTGCTGTCATCGAGGCTCAGCGCGCGGCGTAGGTCGTCGATCAGGTCCGGATAGATCGCCGCGCAGGAGGCGATGAAGTCGTCCTGCGCCTTGCCTTCCAGTTCCAGCGCGCGATCCAGCAGCGGTTCCAGGCGGCGGAACCGCTCGGCGGTCGTCTCACCGCCGCCGCTGCTCATGGCTGGCCTTCGTCGTCCGCGTCGTCGTCATCGGACTCGCTGTCGCGGTTGTCCAGCGACATTGCCAGCCAGGCGCGCGCCTTCTGCCAGTCGCGGTTGATGGTGCGCTCGGTGACGCCGCACAGCGACGCCGTCTCTTCCGCCGAATAACCGGCGAAATAGCGGTACAGCACCACCTTGGCCAGCCGCTCGTCGTGCTGCTCCAACTCGGACAGTGCCGAGTCGATGTCCAGCAGGCGCTGCAATTCCTTGGCCTCGATCTCCGGGCGATCCTCCATCTCCATCGCCACCACATCGATGCGCTTGCGCTCGGCGAGGCGCGAACGCGCGTGGTCGATCAGGATCTGGCGCATGGCGCGTGCCACCAGCGAGAAGAAGTGTTCGCGGTTGTGCAGGTCCTGCCGGCCGGCCTTCTTCAGCTTGAGGTAGGCCTCGTTGACCAGCGCCGTGGTCGACAGCGTGTGGCTGGGTTCCATGCGCGCGCGCTGCGCGCGGGCGAGGCGCTTGAGGTCCTGGTGCACCATCGGCATCAGCGCATCCAGCGGGTTGGCCTCGCCGGATGCTGCAAGGATGGCCGTGATCTGGCCGAGGGCGTCGTCGCGGTCGTTGTCGGACATGCGTGGCATCGTTGATCGGGTGTATCGAGCCAGTTTGCCCGGCGGTCGGTGCCAACGGCAACCGGCACCAGCACCGGATTGCCCGGGAAAAGCCAGCATCACGGCACCCGACGTCCTGATTGGCGGCGCAGGCTGTTGGCGTGACAGCAGCAGGAGTCCGCCGCGTGGAATCGACCCGCACCCACATCCGTGAATTCGTCTGGTTCGGCCTGAAGGAAACACGCAGTTGCCTGTTTGCCGGCGGTTTCTTCGCCATCCTCGCCTTGTCGAAGTGGCTGCCACTCGGCGATCTGCCGCGCTATGACTTCCTGCTGCTGGCGGC
>JAGRJX010000122.1 GCA_020442545.1 Lysobacterales bacterium | reverse complement strand
GCCATGGCTCGTGTTCTGATCGTTGATGACTCTCCGTCCCAGTTGCTGGTCCTCAAGCGGATCGTCGAGGGACTCGGTCACGAGACCATCTCGGCAGAGGATGGGCAGCAGGGCGTGGAGATGGCACGGCAGAATCTGCCTGACCTGATTCTGATGGACGTGGTCATGCCCAACCTCAACGGTTTCCAGGCCACCCGCGCCATCGCACGCGAGTCCAGCACTGCGCATATTCCGATCGTGCTGGTGACCACCAAGGACCAGGAAACCGATCGCGTCTGGGGCATGCGCCAGGGTGCCAAGGCCTATCTGACCAAGCCGGTCAACGAGTCACAGCTGATCAAGACGGTGAAGGAGCTGATCCCCGCTGCCTGATCCGGAGCTCGTCAAGCCGAACGAAAACGCCGCTCTCGAGCGGCGTTTTTCGTTCCCGGCCACGCGACCACAATCAGGCCGTCCGTGCATCAAACTCCGGAAATGCCTGCTCGAACACGCGGTAGGCCTCAATCTGCTGTTCGCTTTGCGCAGGCGGCGTTTCCAGCTGCAGCTCAACGTACTGGTTTCCCGGCGGATCGCCCGGCAGGCCGCGACCGCGCAAGCGGAGCCGACGGCCACTGCCAGAGCCCGCCGGCACCTTCAGCGTCACGGCACCCCCCAGAGTCGGCACTGACAGACTGACTCCCAGCGCGGCTTCCCATGGTGCCAGACGCAACTCGTAGATTACGTCCTTGCCCTCGATGCTGAAGTCGGGATGCGCCGCATAGGCAATTTCCAGCAGCAGGTCGGCACCCTGACCGCCCTGTCCCGCCAACCGGATCGACTGGCCCTCACGCACACCGGCCGGGATCTTCACCTCCAGCGTGCGGCCATCAACCTGGATGCGCTGCGCGCCGCCGTCGTGCACCGCCTCAAGCGGCACCTGCACGCGCGCGCGCCTTGGCTGCGGCGGCCGACCGTGTGGCTGTGCAGGCCCGTGCGGACGGCGCTGCTGTGCGCCGCCGAACAGCGACTCGAAGAAATCACTGAAACCGGCACCGCCAGCACCCTGACCTCGCGAGAAGATGTCGCCAAGATCGAACTCGAAACCCTGACCGTGACCACCACGCCCGAATCCGCCCTGACCAAAGTCCGGCGGCACGTTGAATTCATCGCCCGGGCGATAGCCGCGTGCGCGCAGCTGGTCATATGCCGCGCGCTTGTCCCTGTCACGCAGCACCTCGTAAGCCTCGTTGACCGCCTTGAAGCGGTCTTCGGCATTGCCCTCCTTGCTGACGTCAGGGTGGTACTTGCGCGCCAGCTTGCGGAAAGCGGACTTGATCTCGGCCTCGCTGCTGTCGGCAGCCACGCCGAGCTCGGCGTAATAGTCCTTGAATTCCATTCAGTCACTCCCAGTGCACGCGGCTCATCATCGGCGATGATATTCCGCGAGGTTCGCCGCCATTCTCAACAACGGCGGCCCGACCGGTCACCCGGCCGGGCCGCCATCAACGTCGTCTCCTGACTTGCCGCCTGTCACGACGGCCGCCCACGGCGACCGGTCAGGCGTTGACCTGGATGCGCCGCGGTTTGGTTTCGGCCCGTTTTGGAATCACGATTTGCAGCACGCCGTGCTTGCCGGTGGCAACGATGCCTTCCGGGTCGGCACTGTCGGGCAGCGCGAAGCGACGATAGAAAGCGCCATGGCTGCGTTCGACGCGCGAGAAACGCTCGCCCTCCTCGACCACCGAGGCACCGCGCTCGCCGCGAATGCTCAGGATGCCGTTGTCCATGTCGATCTCGATCTTGTCGGGATCAACACCCGGCACGTCGGCAAGGATCAGGAAGCGGTCATTCTCTTCCTTGATGTCCACGCGCGGCGTCCAGTTGCTGGTGACGACCTTGCTGGCGTCGCTGTCGGCCTCGCCGAAGAAGCGTTCGAAGACCTGGCGCATCTCGTCGCCAAGGTGAGCATTGCCGGACCAAGGGCTGTAGCGGGTAACGTTCATGTCTGTCTCCTGGATCGGATTGGCGGCATGCCGCCGTTGCTCCCGATCTGCGGATTCTTGCGCAGATTTCAATATCCGCTGCCTGTCGCAGCAATGTGCGCCGTTCAGCCGCGATATCATCCGGCTTTCCCGAACCCGTACGAAAAGGACATCTGGGCATGAGTATCAAGGTCGGTGAACGGATTCCCGAAGCGACTCTCAATATCCTCAAGGACGGCGTACAGCCGGTCAGCAGCGGTGAGTTCTTTGCCGGACGCCGGATCGTGCTGTTTGCAGTGCCCGGCGCGTTCACTCCCACCTGTTCGGCAAAGCACCTGCCGGGCTACATCGAGGCGATGGATGAGTTCCGGCGTCGCGATGTTGAGGTGGCCTGTCTGGCGGTCAACGATGCCTTCGTGATGGACGCATGGGCGAAAACCCACGATGCGCCGGACGATCTGACCATGCTGGCAGACGGCAACGGTACCTTCACCCGCGCACTTGGGCTGGAACTGGACGCTACCGGCTTCGGCATGGGCCTGCGTTCGCAGCGTTACGCGCTGCTGGCCGACGACGGCGTGGTGCGAAAGCTCCAGGTGGAGGCACCGGGCGAGTTCAAGGTATCCAGCGCCGAGGCCATGCTCAAGGCGCTTGACTGAATCGGGCCGAACAGCGCTATCCCGGCGCAAAGGGCCAGCTGACAGAATCCGGCTCGAGCAGGTCAGCCACGTCAGTCATGACGTTGCCGACCGGATCGATCACCCGGCTGGCACATCGCGTCAGTCCGTGCCGGCCGCTTCATCGGCGGCATCGGCCGCTTCGTTGCCAATGGAGGGCAAGGTCTCGCGGGTCTCGGCATCTGCGCCGTCGCCGTCAACTTCATCCTCGAACTGATCCACCCGTTCCAGACCGATCAGCTTCTCGTCTTCTGCCATGCGCATCAGTGTGACGCCCTGGGTGTTTCGGCTGAGCTGCGAGATTTCGCCGGCACGCGTGCGGACCATGGTGCCGCCATCGCTGATCAGCAGGATTTCCTGCTCGTCGTTGATCTGTAGCGCACCGACCAGATTGCCGTTGCGATCACTGGTCTGGATGCCGATCACGCCCATGGTGCCGCGACCCTTCTTCGGGTAGTCGTCGACCGGCGTACGCTTGCCGTAGCCGTTCTCGGTGGCGGTGAGGACGTCGTCATCGCCGTCGACCACGATCAGGCTGACCACGGATTCGCCCTGCCCCAGCTTCATGCCGCGCACGCCGGCCGCAGTACGGCCCATCGAACGAACCGCACCTTCGTCAAAGCGCACCGTCTTGCCGTTGCTGGCGAACAGCATGATGTCGCGCTGGCCGTCGGTGAGCTGCACGTCGACCAGTGCGTCCTCGGGATCGAGGTTGATGGCGATCTTGCCGCGCTGCAGGCGATAGGCGTATTCGGTCAGCGGCGTCTTCTTCACCGTGCCGCGGCGGGTGGCGAAGAACACGAAGCGACCTTCGTCGAACTCGCGCACCGGCAGCACGGCCTGGACCTTTTCGCCCTCTTCCAGCGAGATCCAGTTGATGATCGGACGGCCACGCGCATTCGGGCCGGCTTCCGGCAACTGATGCACGCCCAGCCAGAACACGCGACCGGCGCTGGTGAAGGTCAGCAGCGTGTTGTGGGTGTTGGCCACCCACAGGCGCTCGACGAAATCCTCGTCCTTGGTGCTGGCCGCCGAACGGCCCTTGCCGCCACGGCGCTGTACGCGATAGGCGCTGACCGGCTGGCGCTTCACGTAGCCGGTGTGCGACAGCGTGACCACCATATCCTCCGGCGCGATCAGGTCGAGGATATCGAGGTCTTCCTCGCTCTGGCGGATCTCGCTGCGGCGCTCGTCGCCAAACTCGGCGTTGACCGCATGCAGTTCGTCGCGGATCACTTCCAGCAGTCGGTCGGGATTTTCCAGGATCTCGATCAGGCCGGTGATGGTCTCCAGCAGTTGCTTGTACTCGTCGGTCAGCTTTTCCTGCTCAAGCCCGGTCAAGCGATGCAGGCGCATTTCCAGAATCTGCTGCGCCTGGGTCTCTGTCAGCTGGTAGCCGGTTTCGCCCAGGCCCACGCCATCGGGCAGGTCTTCAGGGCGCGATGCCTCCGCGCCGGCAGCACCCAGCAGCGCGCCGACCAGACCCGGCTCCCAGACCCGATCCAGCATGCGCTCCTTGGCAATCTGCGGGTTTTCCGAGGTCTTAATCAGCTCGATCATCTCGTCGATGTTGGCCAGCGCGACGGTCAGACCTTCGAGAATATGTGCTCGATTCCGTGCCTTGCGCAGCTCGAAAATGGTGCGGCGGGTGACCACTTCGCGGCGATGACGGACGAAGGCTTCCAGCATCTGTTTGAGATTCAGCAGCTGCGGCCGGCCATCGACCAGCGCCACCATGTTGATGCCGAACACCGATTCCATCGGCGTCTGCGCGTAGAGGTTGTTCAGCACCACCTCGGCCGCCTCACCGCGCTTGATCTCGACGAAGATGCGCATGCCGTCCTTGTCGGACTCGTCGCGCAGCTCGGAAATGCCGTCGATGCGCTTTTCCTTGACCAGCTCGGCGATCTTCTCGATCAGTCGCGCCTTGTTGACCTGGTAAGGGATCTCGGTGACGACGATGGCCTCGCGGCCGGTCTTCTCGTCCACCTCGATCTCGGCCCGCGCACGCATGCGCAGGCGGCCACGACCGGTGTGGTAGGCGTGGTGGATGCCACCCGTACCGTTGATGATGCCGGCGGTGGGCAGGTCCGGACCCGGCAAGTGCTCCATCAGCTCGTCGATGGTCAGCTCGGGGTTGTCGATCAGCGCGATGGTGGCGGCGATGACTTCGGTCAGGTTGTGCGGCGGGATATTGGTGGCCATGCCCACCGC
>JAGRJX010000121.1 GCA_020442545.1 Lysobacterales bacterium | reverse complement strand
TCGGTGAAGGCCTGGCCGTAGCCGGTGGAACCGTGGAAGTCGATGAACACCACGGCGTAGCCGTTGCCGGCGTAGGTCTGCGGGTTCCAGCGATAGTGGAAGTGGTCGCCCATCGAACCCTGTGGGCCGCCGTGAATGATGAACGCTACCGGGTACTTTCTGCCTTGCTTCCAGTTCCACGGTTTGACCACGTAGCCGTAGACGGTGTCGTCATTCCAGCCAGTGAAAGAGAACTGCTGGTAGTCGCCGAAACGCACATCCTTCAGCCGATCCTTGTTGGCGTTGGTCAGTTGCCGCTCGGCACCGCCGCCGACCGGCGCGAAGTAGAGATCGACCGGCGCGGCCAGCGTGTCGCGGGCGATCACCAGACCGTTCGCACCAACGTCATAACCGCCGATGAAGCCACGGTCGGCGATGCGCTCGACCTTGCCGTCAGCGATGTTGACCGCGAACAGCGGATGCTGGCCCAGATCGTTGGCCGTCACGTACAGCGATTCGCCATCGGCCGACAGGCTCATGCCACCGGCGGAGCGGTCCCAGTCCGGCGCGATCTCGCGCGGCGTGCCACCACTGGCCGGCATTGCCATGATCGCGAAGCGGTCGGCCTCGAAGCCGGGCCGCTTCATCGCCAGGTAGTACAAGGTCTTGCCATCCGCGCTGAACACCGGCGCGGTATCCCAGGCCTTGTTGGCGGCGGTCAGGTTCTTCGGCGCGGCCTTGCCATCGATACCGGCGCGGTACAGATCGAAGTTGGTCGACCACGCCTCTTCCCGGCCCGCCACGCGCATGGAGAACACCAGCGACTGGCCATCCGGCGCAAACGCATACTCGCTGGCATCGCCGAAGGGCTTGGACGGCACGTCGCCATCAAGCCCGCCGCTGACCCGCGCCGGCTGATCGACCGTCTGCCCGTAGGCATCGATGGCAGACACGAACAGCTGGCTGCGGCGACCATCGCTCCAGGTGTCCCAGTGACGCATGAAGCCGCCGTCGTAGATGACACCGCTGGTCTTGTCGCCGGGCTGTTTGGCCAGCTTCGCGGCGCTGCATTCCAGCGTGTCGCAGTCGATGAAGACGTCCATGCTCAGCGCCAGCGCCTTGCCGGTCGGTGACAGCTTGTAGCTGCCGACATCCAGCGGATAGTCGGTGACCTGCTGCGCTTCGCCGCCGGCCATCGGCAGGCGCCAGACCTGCATCGAACCCGAACGCGTGGACAGGAAATACAGCCACTGACCGTCCTTCGACCACTGCGGCTCGACGGCCGTGCTGCCGCTGCCAGTCAATTGCTGCGACGCGCCACCGGCGGTCGACACCCGCCACAGGCCGGTGCTGGCCTTGTTCGCGGCCAGGTCGACCTCGCGCAGCGTGTAGACAACGGTCTTGCCATCCGGCGACAGCGCCGGACTGCCGACGCGATCCAGCTGCACCAGATCGTTGGCGGTAAAGCCGCGCGGTTCGGCAGCGGCCGGCGTCGCGACCAGCGTCGTGAAAGCCGCCAACAGCAGGCGATTCAATGTGGGCTTCATCATGGGACTCCGTTGAATCTCGACATCAATCCTTCAGTTCACGCGCCATTGCCGAGCGCGTGGCGCTTCGATACAGCAGCCAGGCAACCACGGCGAGCACGGCCAGACCCACGTATTTGCCGAACTGCAGCGATGACGGCAACGCCAGCACGTCCGAGCGCTCGGTGACCACGATGGGAATGGCGATGGCGATGCCCATCAGTGCTTCGCCGGTGATCAGGCCGGCCGCGAACAGCGTGCCGGGACGGTGGATGCGATCACGCGCATCCTCGTCGCCGGGCCGCAAACCACGCGCCTTCTCGACAAAATGCGCCAGCAGGCCGCCGAGAAAGATCGGCGTCATCAGCTCCAGCGGCAGGTAGATGCCGATGGCAGCGGCCAGCACCGGCACCCGGAAGCTGGAGCCACGCGCCTTCAGCCACTCATCAATGGCGATGATCACCGCACCGACGCCGGCACCGATGGCGATCATGGTCCACGGCAGGGCGCCACCGAACATGCCCTTGGCCACCGAGGCCATCAGCGTGGCCTGCGGCGCCGACAAGGCGTTCGGGTGCTCTGCCGTAGGCGCACCAATGCCGTAGGCCTGCGCCAGCAGGTTCAGCACCGGTGCCATGATCAGTGCACAGGAGAACGCGCCGATTCCCAGCATCAGCTGCTGCTTCCACGGCGTGGCGCCGACCAGATAGCCGGCCTTCAGGTCCTGCAGGTTGTCGCCACCCACCGCTGCCGCACAGCAGACCACGGCACCGATCATGATCGCGGCCACCGCGCCAATCGGCGAGTCGCTGCCCAGCAGGAACACCAGCACCACCGACGCGAACAGAATGGTGGCGATGGTGATGCCCGACACCGGATTGTTCGACGATCCCACCAGGCCGGCCAGATAGGCCGACACCGAGACGAACAGGAAGCCGGCAACAATCATGATGATGGTCATCGGAATGCTGACCAGCCACTGACCGACGATGGCCTGGTACAGCACCAGCAGTGGCAGCGTGAACAGCAGCAGCGCCACCAGCATCCACTTCATCGGCAGGTCGCGCTCGGTGTGATGCACCACCTGCGAACTGTTGCTGCTGCGTGCGGCGGCAAGGCCGCTCCTGATGCCGGAGATCAGTGACTTGCGCAGCGAAAACAGCGTCCACACCGCGCCGATCAGCATGCAGCCGACGCCGAGATAGCGGATCTTCGCCGACCAGATCGCGAACGCCGCATCTTCCGCACCCGCCCCGGCGATGCTCTGCGCCAGCGCCGGATCGCTGTCGAGAAACAGGGCGTGATACAGCGGGATGGCGATGTTCCAGGACAGAATGCCGCCGGAAACCACCACGATGCCGATATTGAGCCCCACGATGTAGCCCACGCCCAGCAGCGCCGGCGACAGGTTGGTGCCCATGTAGCCCAGGTACTTGCCAAAAAAGCCCGACCCGGCCGCGCTGTCGGGAATCAGCCGCATGCCGCTGGCGGCGGCGGCCTTCAGGAATCCGCCAATCGCTGCGGAGAAGGCCAGGATCTTCAGCCCCGGCCCGGGGTTCTCGCCGGCCTTCAACACTTCGGCGGCCGCCTTGCCTTCCGGGAACGGCAGCGGATCCTCGACGATCATCGAACGCCGCAGCGGCACCGAGAACAGCACGCCAAGCAGTCCGCCAAGCCCGGCGATTGCCAGCACCCACGAATAGCGGAAGTCATCCCAGTAACCGAGGATCACCAGCGCGGGGATGGTGAAGATCACACCCGCGGCAATCGACGAGCCCGCCGATGCGCCGGTCTGCACGATGTTGTTCTCAAGGATGCTGCCGCCACCGAGCAGGCGCAGCACGCCCATGGACACCACGGCCGCGGGAATGGCCGTGGCGATGGTCAGCCCGGCGAACAGGCCGAGATAGGCGTTGGCTGCCGCCAGCACCACAGCAAGGACAATGGCGAGCAGCACCGCACGGACGGTCAGCTGCGGCATGGACTGCGCTTGGCTCATGAGCCGGACTCCCCGGTTAGGCGTCGTGTCGACGCGTTGATCAGACGGAACGCGCAGGATAGCCGACCGCCGCCGCCCGGGCGAATGCTGGATCGAGGAAAAGCTACCGCTGGACTGGGGTTGTCCGCGGGCGGCTGGCATACTCGCACGATTGCGATAACCGGAAACACGCATGACCGAAGCCGCCATCGCCGCCGCCAGCCCTTCCCGACGCGATCCGCGCAACGAGCTGTTCGGACACCCGAAAGGCGTCTATGTCTGCTTCTTCACCGAGATGTGGGAGCGCTTCTCCTTCTACGGCATGAAGGCGCTGCTGCTGCTCTACATCCTGAAGTATCATCTGTTTGGCGACGATGCCGGTTACGACCTGCTTGGTGCCTACGGTGGCCTGGTTTACGCCGTACCGGTGATCGGCGGCTTGCTGGCGGATCGCTGGCTGGGCATGCGCAAGGCGGTGGTCTTCGGTGGCGTGCTGCTGGTGCTGGGCCACCTCGGCATGGCCTACGAGGGCCACGCGGCACAGGTAATCAACGGCGTCACCGTCCGCGACGAGGCCGCACTTCAGGTGTTCTACCTGTCGTTGGCGCTGATCATCATGGGCGTCGGCTTCCTGAAGCCGAACATCTCCACCATCGTCGGCCAGCTCTACGAAGAAAATGATCCGCGTCGCGATTCCGGCTTCACGCTGTTCTACGCCGGCATCAACGTCGGCGCGCTGTTCGCCTCGCTGATCTGCGGCTTCCTTGGCGAAACCTACGGCTGGAAGTACGGCTTCGGCGCCGCCGGCATCGGCATGGTGGCTGGCCTGATCATGTTCCTGTGGGGCCAGAAATACCTGTTCGGTCACGCCGAACCGAGCAATCCGCAAAGCCTGCGCGAGCGCATCGCCGGCCTGCCGCGCGAGTGGTGGATCTACCTCGGCGGCTTTGGCGGGGTGGTGATTGTGTGGCAGTTGATCCAGCGCACCTGGACCGTCCACGGCGCCATGCACATCATCGCCGTGCTGCTGCTGGCCTGGTTCGCCTGGTTCGTGGTCACGCAATGCAACCGCGTGCAGCGCCAGCAGATGGTGACGCTGGTGTTCCTGATCATCGGCGTGCTGATTTTCTTCAGCCTGTATGAGCAGACCTACGGTTCATGGGTGACCTTTACCGACCGCCTGCTGACCAAGGACATGTTCGGCCTGGCCAGCACTGCCAACGCCGGCATTCCGTGGGCGACATTCTCGCTGGCCGCCAGTCCGCCACTGATGATCGCCGCCCTGATGGCCAGCGATCGCGGCGCGCAATCTGCAGCGGTGTCGCTGGTCGGCCTGCTGGTACTGGGGCTGATCGTCGCCATCGTCCATGACATCGTGCTGGTGCCACAGACCGCCGGTTCGCTGACCTATCTTGGCGCTTTCTTCATCGTGGTGCTGGCGCCGATTTTTTCCTGGCTGTGGCCGTGGCTGGAGCGTCGCGGCCTCAATCCCGGCAAGCCGGCCAAGATGGGGGTCGGCCTGATCCTCGCCGGCCTCAGCTTCATCCCGCTGCTGATCGCCGCCCGCGAAGCCGGTGCCAGTGGCGCACTGGCCAGCGTCTGGTGGCTGGTGCTTGCCTATTTCATCCTGGAGATCGGCGAGATGTGTCTGTCGCCGATTGGCCTGTCCGCGGTCACCCAGCTGTCGGTGCCACGCGTGGTCGGCCTGATGATGGGCGCGTTCTGGCTGGGCACCGCCTACTCCGAAGTGATCGCCGCGCAGATGGGCAAACTCGCGTCGCTGGACCTGGTCGAAGGCGAGGCCATCGACATGGCCGTCGCCGCCGGCAAATACGCGCACCTGTTCGACATCATGCTGTGGAGCGGCATCGGCGCCGGCGTCCTGTTCCTTGTGCTTACGCCGCTGGCGAAGCGATGGATGCACGGCGTCAAGTAGGAACGGAGACCGCTGCACGCCTGCGGCATCAGCGTTTTGCTCAGCGTCCCAGTTCGTGAAGCAGTGACTGCTCCCAGTCCGGCGTTGCCTGGCCACGAAGTTCCGCCAGTCGCGAGCCGTCCAGCACTGAATAGCCCGGGCGCCTTGCCGGCGTCGGATACTCGGACGTGGCGATCCGGACCACCGCCGGCTGTTTCGCCAGAAGACCATTCGCCACTGCCAGCTCGAAGATGCGCTTCGCGAAGCCGGCCCAGCTTGTCTGGCCGGACGTCGTCAGGTGGTAGCTGCCGGCGGCAGCGGGCTTGCGGATGGCGTCGGCCGTCACCGACGCAATCAACGAGGCCGGCGTCGGTGAGCCAATCTGGTCATCGACCACACGCAGCTCGTCTCGCTCCGCACCCAGGCGCAGCATGGTGCGCAGGAAGTTATGCCCATGACCGGCCGCATACACCCAGGCGGTTCGGAAAATCAGGTGATCGCATCCGCTGTCGGTGATGGCGCGTTCGCCGGCCCGTTTGCTTTGTCCGTAGACGCCGAGCGGGCCGGTGGGATCGTCTTCGCGATAGGGCCGGCGACCACCATCGGAATCACCGCCACCAGCGCCCTGCCCGTCGAACACGTAGTCGGTGGAATAGTGAACCAGTCGACGATCATTTGCCGCGCACCAGCGGGCGATCTCGCCGACGGCCTCGGCATTGATGCGCTGCGCGAGCAGCGGTTCGGATTCGGCCTTGTCCACCGCCGTATAGGCAGCGGCGTTGACGATGACGTCAGCATCGGCATCGGCCAGCGCTTTCGCCAGCGACTCAGCGTCGGAAAGATCGGCAGCCAAACATGGAGCGCCGTCAGCCAACTGACCGCTGCGGGTCGCCACGACCAGCTCGCCCAATGGCGCCAGCGTCGATCGCAACTCATGGCCAACCTGACCATTCGCGCCCAGCAGCAGGATACGCACGCTCAGCCTTCGAACAGCGGCAGGCGCGCTTCCGCCACATCCGCAAGCAGCGGCGCCCTGCTGTCCTTGTCCGACAAAAGCGGCTCGGCAATCGGCCAGTCGACGGCAATCTGCGGATCATCCCAGCGAATGCCGGCATCGGCTTCGCGGTCGTAAGCCGCAGTGCAGAGGTAGGTGAAAGTAGCTTGCTCACTCAACACGCAGAAGCCATGCGCGAAGCCTTCGGGAATCCAGAAATGCCGGCGGTTTTCCTCGGTCAATACGGCCGCCGCCCACTGCCCGAAAGTTGGTGAACCGCGACGGATATCGACGGCGACGTCGTAGACCTCGCCTTCCAGCACGCTGACCAGCTTGCCCTGCGGGTTCGGCCACTGGTAGTGCAGGCCACGCAGCACGCCGCGCGTCGAGGTGCTGACGTTGGACTGCACCACGTCGAAGTCGATGCCCGCTTCGGCAAACTTGGCGCGGTTCCAGCTCTCGTAGAAAACGCCACGCGCATCGCCAAACACCTGCGGTTCGATCACCACGCAGCCCGGCAATTTCGTCTCGATAATCTTCACGTCGCGAGCCTCAGGGCGCTTCGCCGCGGGTCAACAGGCTCAGTAGGTACTGGCCGTAGCCATTCTTCGACAGCGGCTGCGCCAGCTTTTCCAGGCGTTCGGCGTCGATCCACTGATTGAAATAGGCGATTTCTTCCGGACAGCTGACGCGTAGGCCCTGACGCTGCTCGATGGTCTCCATGAAGTTGGCCGCCTGCAGCATCGACTCGTGCGTGCCGGTATCAAGCCAGGCATAGCCGCGACCCAGCTTCTCCAGGCGCAGGCTGCCTTCGTCCAGGTAGCAACGGTTGAGGTCGGTGATTTCCAGTTCGCCGCGCGGCGATGGCTTCAACTCGGACGCAAAATCGCTGGCGCGGCCGTCGTAGAAGTACAGGCCGGTGACCGCATAGTTCGAACGCGGCTTGCTTGGCTTCTCTTCCAGGCCAATCACCCTACCTTCGGCGTCGAACTCGGCCACGCCATAGCGCTCCGGATCACGCACGTAGTAGCCGAACACGGTTGCGCCATCGACCTGCGTTGCCGCATGGCGCAGCGTGTCGCGGAAACCGTGGCCGTAGAAGATGTTGTCGCCCAGCACCAGGCAGGACGGCTTGCCGCCAACGAAGTCACGGCCGATCAGGTAGGCCTGCGCCAGGCCATCGGGACTCGGCTGCACGGCGTACTCGATGTTCATGCCCCACTGCGAACCGTCGCCCAGCAACTGCTGGAACAGCGCCTGCTCGTGCGGCGTATTGATGATCAGCACGTCACGGATACCGGCCAGCATCAGCGTGCTGAGCGGGTAGTAGATCATCGGCTTGTCGTACACCGGCAGCAGCTGCTTGCTGACGCCCTTTGTGATCGGATACAGCCGCGTGCCGCTGCCGCCGGCGAGGATGATGCCTTTGCTGATACTCATGGATTGGGAGCCGTGATTGGTGATGTTCGACCTTCAGTCGAAGTGGAGCTTGCGTGGTTGGTGATTCGATTGCGACTCTCCCCTCCCCTTGCTTGCAGGGGATCGAGCGCGATTACCATCGCGTGAGAGGGAGGGGGTCGCTCTCAGGCGGTGCCGATCCGCTGCATCTGATAACTGCCGTCCAGCACGCGGGAAACCCACTCGCTATTGTCCAGATACCAGTCGACCGTGCGCGCCATGCCGGTCTCGAAGTCGACGCTGGGCGCCCAGCCGAGTTCGGTCTTCAGCTTGCTGGCGTCGATCGCGTAGCGGCGATCATGGCCCGGGCGATCCTTGACGTAGGTGATCTGCGAGCTGCGCGGCTGGCCGTCCTCGCGCGGACGGCGCTCGTCGATCAGCGCGCACAATGTCTTCACCACATCGATGTTCTGCTGCTCGGCATCGCCGCCGACGTTATAGACCTCGCCGATGCGACCCTTTTCCAGCACGGTGGCAATGGCGCGGCAATGGTCGGTGACGAACAGCCAGTCGCGCACGTTCTTGCCATCACCGTAGATCGGCAGCGCCTCGCCATTCACCGCCTTGTTGATGATCAGCGGGATGAGCTTCTCCGGGAACTGGAACGGCCCGTAGTTGTTCGAGCAGTTGGTGGT
>JAGRJX010000120.1 GCA_020442545.1 Lysobacterales bacterium | reverse complement strand
GCAGCAGGGTCGCGGTGTGGATGAACTCGATCACCGCCGCCAGCTGATGATGATCCCGGCCCGCGTAGCCCAGCGCGCGCGCCGCCAGCAGCAGCAGCAGTGGACGCAGGCGTTTTCCGCCGGCCGCGATGATGTGCTCGGCGATCTGGTTGATCAGCACCACGTCGGAGCTCAGGCGTGCGCGGATCAGCGTGTCGACGGCGGCGCGGTCTTCCGCGCTCAGCTCCTGGATTGCCGCCAGGCTCATGCTGCGGGCTTCGGAGGACCGGGGCTGGGCGGCGGCAAGGGTCATGCGATGGGGTCGTTGCTGAAGGCGGATCGCGGATTATACGTGGCGGGCTGCGCGCGGACAGGATTTTCCGGCCACCGCGTCCTGCGCAGCAGCCTGTCGATTCCGGGCTTCACTTCGTCGCAGGGATGCTCGGGTGGCTTGCAAGCCGTGGCTTTCGCCACCATCTTTCCGGTTCAGCCGGTCAGCGGCCTTATCCGACTCCGAGGTGCCCAATGTTGTGTGAACTTCCCGGCGGCAGCCTGCGCGTTGTCCCCAACGAGTTCCCCGATCCCGAGCAGGATGTCGCGCTGGACGCGGCCCCCACCACGCGCGAGGCGGTTCTTGCCGGCGGCTGCTTCTGGTGCACCGAAGCCGTCTACCGGCAGATCGATGGCGTACTTGACGTGCAGTCCGGCTATGCCGGTGGCAGCGCCGAGACGGCCAACTACCGGCGCGTCTGCGAAGGCGACACCGGCCACGCCGAGGTCATCCGCGTCAGCTATGACGGCGCGAAGCTCAGCTACGGCCAGCTGCTGAAGTTCTTCCTGTCGGTGGCGCACAACCCGACGCAGCTCAATCGGCAGGGCAACGATCACGGCACGCAGTACCGTTCGGCAGTGTTTTTCGTTGACGATCAGCAGCGTGCCATCGCCGAGGCCTACATCGCGCAACTGACCGCAGCGGAGGTCTTCGACGCGCCCATCGTCACCGCGCTGGAGCCGCTGGAGGCCTTCTACACGGCCGAGGACTACCACCAGGACTACGCGCGCATCAATCCGGACCAGCCCTACATCCGCGCGACCGCGGCACCGAAGGTCGCGAAGCTGAAGCAGTACTTCGGCAGCCGCCTGAAGGGGCCGGGCCGATGACGGGTTTGGGCGAATGAACGACAAACTCTCCGCCAGCGGCCATTCACTGGGGCCGATTGACGCGGCAACCCGCGAACGCCTGGCCGAACGCCTGACGCCGGAGCAGAGGCGCATTCTGCTGGAATCCGGCACCGAGCCGCGCTTTTGTGGTGGCTTCGAGGCCAGCGGCAAGGATGGCATCTACGTCTGCCGGCTCTGCGCCCTGCCGCTGTTCAAGTCCGAGGCCAAGTACGAGTCGCACAGCGGCTGGCCGAGCTTCTGGCAGGCCTTCGATCCCGAACACGTTGACGAAATCCGCGACACCAGCCACGGCATGATTCGTACCGAGACCCGTTGTGCTCGCTGCGACAGCCATCTGGGCCATGTATTCCCGGACGGCCCGCCACCGACGGGGTTGCGCTACTGCATGAATTCGGCGGCGTTGGAGTTCATCGAGGATGGCGACCCGCTACCTGATCGTCCGGCTGGATGAGTGCTGCCAGCGGTTCGGCCGGAGCCGCGTGTTAGAATCCGCGTCCCGCCGGCGTTGGCGGCAAGATCGTCTAGGAAATCAAGTACATGGCGCGCGGAATCAACAAAGTCATTCTGGTCGGCAATCTTGGTGCGGACCCGGAAACCCGCTACACGCAAAGCGGTACGGCGGTCACCACGGTTCGCCTGGCGACCTCCGAGCAGTGGAAGGACAAGAACACCGGCCAGACGCAGGAACGCACCGAATGGCATCGGGTGAAGTTTTTCGGCCGCCTGGCCGAGATCGCCGGCGAATA
>JAGRJX010000016.1 GCA_020442545.1 Lysobacterales bacterium | reverse complement strand
AGCTCCGGCTCCAGCTGCAGCGCCAGCGCCACGTTGGTCAGCGGCCCCAGCGCGACCAGCGTGAGCTCGCCAGGGCGTGCCCTTGCCTCGCGGATGATGGCCAGTGCCGCGTGCTCAGCGCGCGCCTGTGTGGCGGGCGGCAGATAGCCCACGTCGCCAAAACCGTCCTGACCGTGCACGAAGGCCGCATCGGGTGCGGGATACAGCATCGGCTCCGGGCAGCCGGGATAGACCGGCGTATCCCAGCCACCCACTTCGCAGAGCTTGAGCGCATTCCGCACGGTGTGGCCCAGCCCGACGTTGCCGGCGGCAATGGTCAGTCCGACGACATCAGCATGACGGTGCGCCATCATCAGCGCCAGCGCGTCATCCACGCCGGGGTCAGTGTCGATGAGAAGTTTCAGCCTTGCGTTGTTGTTGCTCATGGATGTCCGGTCAATTCATGGCCTTGCGGGCAAGAAGCACAGGCCGACGGGTGGACCATGGCGATGACGGCAAGGCTTCCAGCAAGGCGGACTCGACGAATCCGGCCTCGCGCAGCCGTTGCAGGATATCGCGTCGGTAGTCGCGGAAGGCGAGAATGCCTTCACCGCGCAAGGGATCGCTGTGGAACAGCGGCGGCTCAAGGTGCCGGATCGCGCCGTCGGCGTCCAGTGCGGCGCGCTCGACGGTCACGTCTCCGGCAAAGATCGGTACGGTGAACAGCATGACGCCGCCCGGACGCAGCACGCGCAGGCATTCGCGCAGGGCGCGACGGTCATCCGGCACATGTTCCAGTACCTCCGTGTGCGTCACCAGGTCGAAACTGGCGTCCGCATAAGTCAGGCGCTGCATGTCCTCGCAGCGCACGCCATTCCGAAATGCACCCGGCTCGGCGTCGGCAAAATACTCCGAGCAGGCAACGGCCGCGGCGCTGCGGCGCAGCCACGCGACCATCGGCCCGCGTGCGGAAAACTCGCAGACCGCAGCGCCCGACAGGCTCGGTCGCACCCGGCGAAGCGCCCAGCCCATCGCCAGGTGCACGGAACTGGCCGCGCAACGCAGGCAGCGCACGGCCGCGTCGTCATCGCGGCAAAGGCGAACCAGAACGCTGGGGCCGCAGAACGGGCAGCGAATCGGGCGCAGCCGGAACTCACGCCAACGCAGCAACTTCCATCCTTGCGCCAGCCGCGACATCAGGCCTCCGCGAATCGTTCGGCAGCGCCGACCCAGCGGGCGATCAGCGCCTCGACACCTTGCGGCGTGTCGGTCAGAAGTGCTTCCGCAACACGTTGCACGTCGATCAGCAGATCGCTGTCGCGACCAAGATCGGCGATGCGGAAGCCGGCTTCGCCGGTCTGCCGGGTGCCGAGCAGTTCGCCGGCGCCGCGCAGTTCGAGGTCGCGTTCGGCGATGACGAAGCCGTCATTGCTTTCGCGCATGACTTCCAGTCGCGACCTGGCGTTCAACGACAGCGGCGGCTGGTAGAGCAGCACGCAGGTCGAGGCAACGCCGCCGCGACCGACGCGGCCACGCAACTGGTGCAGCTGCGAGAGCCCCAGACGTTCGGCGTTCTCGATCAGCATCAGGCTGGCGTTGGGCACGTCGACGCCGACTTCGATCACCGTGGTCGCGACCAGCAAATCAAGCTCGCCGTCCTTGAACGCCTGCATCACCTGCTGCTTGTCGGCCGCCTTCATGCGGCCATGGACGATGCCGACGTTGAGTTCGGGCATCTGCGTTGAAAGCGCGGCATGCGTGGCCTCGGCCGCCTCGGCGACGATCTCCTCGCTTTCCTCGATCAGCGTGCACACCCAGTATGCTTGCCGGCCCTCTCCGCAGGCCTTGCGGATGCGCTCGATCACCCGCTCGCGCTTTGCGGCATTCACCACCACCGTCTGCACCGGCGTGCGTCCGGGCGGCAGTTCGTCGATGACGGACACGTCGAGATCGGCGTAGGCGGTCATTGCCAGCGTGCGCGGTATCGGCGTCGCCGTCATCACCAGTTGGTGTGGACGGGTTTCGCCCTGCAGGCCCTTGTCGCGCAGCGCCAGTCGCTGGTGCACGCCGAAGCGGTGCTGCTCGTCGATCACCACCAGCGCCAGATCGCGGAACACAACGCTGTCCTGGAACAGCGCGTGCGTGCCGATGATGAGATCGGCTTCGCCAGCCAGTGACGCCAGCGCGCGCTCACGCGCCTTGCCTTTGATGCGGCCACTGAGTCGACAGACATTCACGCCCAGGGGCTTCAGCCAGCCATCGAAGCTGGTCGCGTGCTGCTCGGCCAGCAGCTCGGTGGGCGCCAGCACGGCGACCTGCTTGCCGGATTCGATCGCCGCGAGCGCCGCCAGCGCGGCGACCACGGTCTTGCCGCTGCCGACGTCGCCCTGCACCAGCCGCAGCATGGGCTCGGTGGCAACGAGGTCGCTGCGAATGTCCGCCAGCACCCGCTGCTGGGCTGCGGTCAGCGCGAACGGCAGCGAGGATGCCAGCGCCGACGACAGGCGTCCATCCGGCTGCAGTGCCGGGCCGCGATGCTGGCGGATGCTCATGCGCTGGCGACGCAGGCTGAGCTGGTGCGACAGCAGTTCCTCGAAGGCCAGTCGTCGCTGCGCCGGATGCACACCGGACTGCAATGCGGCGACATCGACGTTCGCCGGTGGCGCGTGCACCAGCCGCAGGGCATTGCCCAGCGACGGCAGGCTCAATGATTCCAGCGCGTCCGGCGGCAGCAGTTCCAGCGCGTCATCCGGCGGCAGCACCGCCAGCGCCTGCTTCATCAACCGCGTCATCAGCGCCTGGCCAACGCCGTCGGTCAGCGGGTAGAGCGGCGTCAGACAATCCATCGTGCGGCCGCGCTCGGCATCGCCGATGCGCTGGTAGGACGGATGGATCATCTCGAAACCGATGCCGCCAGCGCGCGCGTCGCCAAAGCAGCGCAACCACGAACCGACCTGGAACTGCGAAGCCTGCGCGGCGCGGAAGTGGATGAAGCGCAGCACCAGCGTCGCGCCGGAATCGTCGCTGATCGCGACGCGCAGCTGCGGCCGGTAGCGGAAACCACGCTCCACCGCGTCGACGCGGCCTTCAACCTGCGCCTTCTGCCCCGCCTGCAGGTCGCCTATCGCAACCACGCTGGTGCGGTCCTCGTAGCGCAGCGGCAGGTGGAACCAGAGGTCGCGCAGTAGCCGCAGACCGAGCTTTTCCAGCTTGCCGCTCAACGACGGACCAATACCCTTCAGCTGCGCCAGCGGCTTGCCGCCAGCACCGTCGTCACGCAGCGGATCGACGCGATCCCTGGCGCGCTGACCGGCAGGCCTAGTCGAGGACGAGGATGGCATCCATCTCCACCGGCGCGCCCTTGGGCAGGGCCGAAACCTCGATCGTGGAGCGCGCCGGGAACGGCTGCGGGAACAGCTCGGCCATCACCGCGTTGACCTCGGCAAAGCGCGACAGGTCGGTGAGGTAGATGCCGACACGCGCCACTTTCGACAGCGAACCACCGGCCGCCTCGCAGACCGCCGCCATGTTGCGGAACACCTGGCGCGTCATCTCGGCGAGATCGCCGTCGATCAGCTCGCCCGTGGCCGGATCCAGCGGAATCTGGCCGGACAGATAGACGGTGTCGCCGCAGCGTACGGCCTGCGAGTATGGCCCGATCGCCGCCGGCGCCTTGTCGGTGTGGATGATTTCTCGGGACATCACGTGCCTCCTGTCGTTGAAACTCGCGATTGTACGGAAGCAGCACACAGCAAGTCAGAGTCGCCGCACGCCGTGCACCGGGTTCAGCCGGCGCACGCGGCGCATCACCTTGGCGAGGTGGCGGCGACCCCGCACTTCGATGTCGAAATGCAGGACAGCGACGCGCAGGTCGCGCTCGCGGTATTCGACGTGGTCGATGTTGGATTCGGCCTCCGCAATCGCCGAGGCTACCTGCGCCAGCACGCCGGGCTTGTTGTTGACATCCACTCGCAGCGCGGCGTGGTAGTCACCGGTGACTTCGCGATCCCAGGCCATCGGCACGCAGCGTTCCGGCGACTTGCGCAGTTCGGGCACGTTGCGGCACTCCTCGCGATGGACGACCACGCCCTTGCCCGCGGACAGAAACCCCATGATTTCGTCGCCGGGAATCGGCAGGCAGCAGTTCGCGAAGGTCAGCACGCCGCGCTCGTTGCCGCTGATGGTGATCAGGTCGAGTCGACTTGGTGCTGCCGGTGTTGGCAGCGACTTGCCCTTCTGCGCGGTCAGTTGCTGCGCGACCTGTTGCGGCATCCGGTTGCCAAGGGCGATGTCGGCGAGCAGCTCCTCCAGGCGACGAAAACGCTGTTCGTTGAGGTACTTGTCGAGACGCTTGTGTGGAATGCGATCCAGCGACGCATGCAACGCACCCAGTGCGCGATCCAGCATGCGATGCCCCAGTTCGACGGCATCCTCGTGCTGCAGGCGCTTGAGGTGATGACGGATTGACGTGCGCGCCTTGCTGGTGGCGACAAACTCCAGCCAGTCGGTCTTGGGAACCGACGATTTTGCGGTGACGATCTCGATCTTCTGGCCACTGGCCAGCTTGCTGTGCAACGGCGCGTTCTTCTTGTCGACGTAGCCGGTGACCGCGTGATTGCCGACGTCGGTATGCACGGCGTAGGCAAAGTCGAGCACCGTCGAGTTGCGCGGCAGCGCCAGGATGTCGCCCTTGGGCGTAAACACGTAGACCTCGTCCGGGAACAGGTCGATCTTGACGTTGTCGAGGAACTCCAGCGAACTGCCGGCCACCTGCTGCGACTCCAGCAGGTTGCTGATCCATGCATGCGCGCGGCTCTGCGCGCTGTTGGGCGCATCGCCGCCGTGCTTGTAGACCCAGTGCGCAGCGATGCCCCGATCGGCGATCAGGTCCATCTCCTCGGTGCGGATCTGGATTTCGATGGGCGCACCGTAGGGTCCGAACAGCACCGTGTGCAGACTCTGGTAGCCGTTGGCCTTGGGGATCGCGATGAAGTCGCGAAAGCGTGCGTCAAACGGCTTGTACAACGCGTGCACGACGCCCAGCGCGTGATAGCACTGCATGACGTTGCCCACCACGATGCGAAAGCCGAACACGTCCAGCACCTGCTCAAGCGTCTTGTGCTCGCTGCGCATCTTGCTGTAGATGCTGAACGGCGACTTGACCCGGCCCAGCACCCGCGCGCTGAGGCCTTCGTTGGTAATCCGCTGGGCGATCTGGGCCTCCAGCTTGGCCATGGCCTCACGTCGCACCACCGGCTGGCTGGCAATTCGCTTGGACAAGACCGCATGCCGGAACGGGTTCAGCGCCTTGAAGCCAAGATCCTGGAGCTCCTCCTTGACGTGATTCATGCCGAGGCGCTGCGCAATGGGTGCATAGACCTCCAGCGTCTCGCGGGCGATTCGTCGGCGCGAATCGCCGCTCATGGAACTGATCGTGCGCATGTTGTGCAGGCG
>JAGRJX010000119.1 GCA_020442545.1 Lysobacterales bacterium | reverse complement strand
CCGACCACGACCAGATCCAGAACGACGTCGACGCCATGGGCCTCGGCGTGGACGCCGCCGAGCTGCATGGTTCGCTGTGCGGGCTGCTTTGTGGCGGCGGCGTGGTGCAGCGTCGCGACTGGCTGCGCCAGCTGGCGCTGGATCCCGGCCAGGCCGCGCTGTTGCCGGAATCCGCGATGGATCGCCTGTACCTGTGCAGCGAACAGCAGCTCAACGATCCCGACTACGGTTTTGAACTGCTGCTGCCGCCGCAGAAGGACATGGCGGCGCGCGCCGAAGCCGTCCTCGCCTGGTGTCGCGGCTTCCTTGGCGGCTTCGGCCTCAGCGCCGGCGGCGAGCCGGATCTCAGCGACGAGGCATCCGAAGCGCTGAACGACCTCGCCGGCATCGCCGCCACCGAGCTCGATGAAGACGAGGACGACGTCGACGAGGAATCGCTGACCGAAATCGAGGAATTCGTCCGCGTCGCCGCCCTGCTGCTCTACAGCGACAGCAACCGCGCCGGTGACGGCACCGGTCACAGCCTGCATTGATTTGAGAGCGGTGATCGGTGATCGGTGGAAAATCTTGGAGCGCGATTCATGCTGCTGATGGCTTTGGCCAACGCCGCAAGGCTGCAATCATCGTCATTCCCGCGAACGCTTCAACTCAGCGAATGCTGAGCAAGCGGGAACCCAGTGACTTCAATACTGAGAGTCCGCCAAGGAGCTGGATCCCCGCCTTCGCGGGGATGACGAGCAACGTTAGAGGCTTTTCTGGATAAACAGAATGTAGGTCGGTTCAAGCCGCGTAGCGGTGGAACCGACAGCAACCGACAACACAACCGCCAACCATGCCGAACAAGTCCGTTCCCAAAGCCCCGTCACCGATCAAGCCCGCCGAATACGCTCGCCGCCGTCGCCAGTTGATGCGCATGGCCGGCGAGGACGCCATCCTGATCCTGCCGGCCGCACCCGAGCGCGTGCGTAACAACGACAGCCACTTCCCGTATCGGCAGGACAGCGATTTTCTCTACCTCAGCGGCTTCGACGAGCCGGAATCGGTGCTGGTGCTGGTGCCGGGCCGCAAGCACGGCGAATGCCTGCTGTTCTGCCGCGAACGCGATGCCGAGCGGGAAATCTGGGACGGCGCGCGTCTCGGGCCGGAGGGCGCGGTCGAGCAGCTGGGCTTCGACGACGCTTACGCCATCGACGACATCGACGACATCTTGCCGGGCCTGATCGAAGGCCGGACGCGCGTGTTCTATCACTTCGGCCGCGACACCGAATTCGACCTCAAGCTGATGGGCTGGGTGAATCGCGTGCGCCAGCGCGTGCGCCAGGGTGTGGAGCCGCCGCACGAATTCCTCGAACTCGGCCACCTGTTGCACGACCTGCGCCTGTTCAAGAGCCGCGACGAGATCCGCCAGATGCGCCACGCCGCGCGGATTGCAGCCCAGGCGCACAAGTACGCCATGCGCGCCGCCAAGACATCAACGCATGAGTTCGAAGTCGAGGCCGAGCTGTGGCGCGAGTTCCGCCGCCACGACGCCGTGCCCGCCTACAACAGCATCGTCGGCAGCGGCGCCAACGCCTGCGTGCTGCACTACGTCACCAATCGCGACGAATACCGAGATGGCGACCTGCTGCTGATCGATGCCGGCGCCGAGTTCCGTGGCTACGCTTCGGACATCACCCGCACCTTCCCGGTGAATGGTCGCTTCAGCGATGCGCAGCGCGAGATCTACGAGCTGGTGCTGGACGCGCAGCTGGCCGCCATCGACATCATCCAGCCGGGCGTGTCATGGATTGCCATCCACGACGAGGCCGTGCGCGTGCTCACCGCCGGGCTGATTCGGCTGGGCATCCTCAAGGGCACGCTGAAGCAGAACCTGGAAGACGGCAGCTACCGCCGCTTCTACATGCACAAGACCGGCCACTGGTTGGGCCTCGACGTTCACGACGTCGGCGACTACCGCATCGACGGCGACTACCGCCTGCTGGAACCCGGCATGGTGCTCACCGTCGAACCCGGCCTGTATATCCCGCCCGGCGCCCGCGGCGTCGCCAAAAAGTGGCAGGGCATCGGCGTCCGCATCGAAGACGACGTGCTGGTCACCAAGGACGGCTACGACATCCTCAGCGCTGACGCGCCGAAGTCGGTGGATGAAATCGAGGGCTGGATGGCGGCGGCGTAAATCGAACGGAGCAAATCGGAAGATCAATGACGCTGATTTCTTTCATCCAGCGATGCGCAGTTTGCTTTGTCGCCATAGCGGGAACGGGCTGTGCTTCCGACTCCGCACACCTCAAGCGGGAATCCCGATCAGTTGAGAATCGAATGGGCCTCTCCGACTGTCGCGTGTCCGTTCCGCTTAGTGCTTCCGAAGTAATCACTGATGCTAAGAGAAGCGGCAACCCAAACCCGGAAGATAATGCAGAGTGGGTTGCGATTGTTGAAGCTCGTCAGCCTGGAGACAAGTTGCGAGAAGTCAACTGCTTGGCAGCGATATCCAGAGGTGAATATAGAGATCCGTACTATTTTGCATTGTTCCGAGACGATGTGGTTGTTCTCAAGTTCCATCCGGTGATTATCGATTGAGCTATTTGATCAATCTGTCGGCTCCCGATGCCATCGCTCTGCACATCGGCAGAGCCCTTGGTGATCAGTGGGCCTTGCCCGCTCCCCAGGCCTCACGGAAGCGGCGGCGCTCACCCTGCATGCGGCGGTCGCCGCGCGCCAGGTCGAAGCGTAGCTCGGCGCGGCGCTCCTCCCCAGCGCGCCTCGGCTGGCGCCGCGCATCGGAAATCGGGCGGTAGTAGCAGCGGTAGGTGACGCTGCCTGAGCCCGCGCCGGCCACGGGCACGGTGTCCTCTACCTCGGGCCGACGGCCGCCGAGGCGGCGCGCGCTGATGCACTGGCAGCCGTTCGTCTGCAGTTGCCACAGGCGATGTCTGCCAGGATTCTGCGTGCGTGGATCGGTGATCCGCATCGCTCGGCGGGCGGAGG
>JAGRJX010000118.1 GCA_020442545.1 Lysobacterales bacterium | reverse complement strand
GGGGTGATGCCTCAATCGCCCGCCACTCGCGCCCCAGTCCTTGCCAAGGCAGCGAGCATTGCCTGCGGCATGCGGCACGACTGGCGAACAATTGAGACATCATGCCGGTGGCGGATACTTGTTCAGCGTTGCCTTGGGTGGCTGCGGATGGAGCAACAAGCCTCGCCCCGGGACGCATCGGCATTGGCGGCTGCTACCATTTCGCCGAATGTTCCTGCCCGGATGTCGCCAATGAGCACGGTCGCCTTGCCCGATCACGACCAGATCCAGAATGATGTCGATGCCATGAGCCTTGGCGTGGATGCGGCCGAACTGCATGGTTCGCTGTGCGGCTTGCTGTGTGGCGGTGGCGTGGTGCAGCGTGCGGACTGGTTGCACCAACTGGCGCTTGATCCCGGCCAGGCCGCGCTGCTGCCGGAATCGGCGCTGGATCGCCTGTACCTGTGCAGCGAGCAGCAGTTGAATGATCCGGACTACGGTTTCGAGCTGCTGCTGCCACCGACCAGGGAAATGGCCGCCCGCGCCGAGGCCGTCCTCACCTGGTGTCGTGGCTTTCTGGGTGGCTTCGGCCTGAGCGCAGGCGCCGAGCCGGATCTCAGCGACGAAGCCGCCGAAGCGCTGAACGACCTCGCCGGCATCGCCGCCACCGAACTCGATGAGGACGAGGACGACGTCGACGAGGAATCACTGACCGAGATCGAGGAATTCGTCCGCGTCGCCGCCCTGCTGCTCTACAGCGACGCCAACCGCGCCGGTAATGGCACCGGCCACAGCCTGCATTGATTGAGAGCCGTCATCGGTGGTTCGTGATTAGTGATTCGTAGGAGCGGTGAGAGCCGCGAATGTCGGTCGGCTCAAGCCGCGTTGCGGTGGAACCGACAACAACTGACAACACAACCGCACAGCATGCCAACCAAGTCCGTTCCCAAAGCCCCGTCGCCGATCAAGCCCACCGAATACGCCCGCCGCCGTCGCCAGCTGATGCGCATGGCCGGCGAGGACGCCATCCTGATCCTGCCCGCCGCGCCTGAGCGAATCCGCAACAACGACAGCCACTTTCCGTACCGGCAGGACAGCGACTTCCTTTACCTCAGCGGTTTCGACGAGCCGGAATCGGTGCTGGTGCTGGTGCCGGGTCGAAAGCACGGCGAATGCCTGCTGTTCTGTCGCGAGCGCGATGCCGAGCGCGAAATCTGGGACGGCGCGCGGCTCGGGCCGGACGGCGCGGTCGAGCAGCTTGGTTTCGACGACGCCTATGCCGTCGACGACATCGACGACATCCTGCCGGGACTGATCGAAGGCCGCACGTGCGTGTTCTACCACTTCGGTCGCGACACCGAATTCGACCTCAAGCTGATGGGCTGGGTGAACCGCGTGCGCCAGCGCGTGCGCCAGGGTGTGGAGCCGCCGCACGAATTCCTCGAACTCGGCCACCTGCTGCACGACCTGCGCCTGTTCAAGAGCCGCGACGAAATCCGCCAGATGCGCCACGCCGCGCGCATCGCCGCACAGGCGCACAGGAACGCCATGCGCGCCGCCAAGACATCGACGCATGAGTTCGAAGTCGAGGCCGAGCTGTGGCGTGAGTTTCGTCGCCACGACGCCGTGCCCGCCTACAACAGCATCGTCGGCAGCGGCGCCAACGCCTGCGTGCTGCACTACGTCACCAATCGCGACGAATACAAAGCAGGCGACCTGCTGTTGATCGACGCCGGCGCCGAGTTCCGTGGCTATGCTTCGGACATCACCCGCACCTTCCCGGTGAATGGCCGCTTCAGCGACGCGCAGCGCGAGATCTACGAGCTGGTGCTGGACGCGCAGCTGGCCGCCATCGACATCATCCAGCCGGGCCTGTCATGGATCGCCATCCACGATGAAGCCGTGCGCGTGCTTACCGCCGGCCTGATTCGGCTCGGCATCCTCAAGGGCACGCTGAAGCAGAACCTGGAGAACGGCAGCTACCGCCGCTTCTACAT
>JAGRJX010000015.1 GCA_020442545.1 Lysobacterales bacterium | reverse complement strand
CTGCGTGATCGTCCACGAAGCGCCGTACACCAATGGTTTCGGCGCCGAGATCGCCGCGCGCCTGGCCGAACACGCCATGTTCGACCTGGTCGCGCCGGTACAGCGCGTCACCGGCTACGACACGCCGATCCCGCTGTTCCGCCTGGAAATGAAATACCTGCCCAGCGTCGCCCGCATCGTCGAGGCGGCGAGGTACACGCTTGAGGTGAGCTGAGATGAGCAACAAGACATTCCTGCTGCCGGACCTCGGCGAAGGCCTGCCCGACGCCGAAATCGTCGAGTGGCACGTCAAGGAAGGCGATAGCGTCGAACTCGACGGCCCGCTGGTGTCGATGGAAACCGCCAAGGCCGTGGTCGACGTGCCCTCGCCCTACACCGGCAAGGTGACGAAACTGCATGGTGGTCCGGGCGACGTGATCAACACCGGCGCGGCGCTGGCCGAATTCGAGCTGGACCCGAACGCGGTGCAGCGCGCGGATGCCAGCGATACCGGACATGGTCACGGGCATGGTGGGCACGCGGCAGCGAGCCCGGCACCTGCCGCAGAAGCACCGGCTGCCGCCCCGGAAGCACCGGAGAACGACGACGACGGCGATGCCGGCACCGTGGTTGGCGCCATGGAGTCCAGCAACCGCGTGCACGTCGAGCAGGTCAGCAGCGCCGGCGGCGTGAAGGCCGTGCCGGCGGTGCGCGCGCTGGCGAAGAAGCTGAAGATCGACCTCGCCCGCGTTGCCGGTTCCGGCAAGGACGGCGTGATCACGCTGAAGGACGTTCGCGAAGCCGCCGAGCGTGGCGAGGCGGCGGTTTCTTCCCCTCCCTCGCTTGCGGGGGAGGGCCTGGGAGGGGGCCGCACCGCAGGCGCGGAAGCCGTGACTGCTCGGCGTGCCGAACCCTCACCCACCTCGCCTGATGGCAATCAGGCTCGATCTCCCGGCGGGAGAGGGGACGAACGCGTCGCGGCTGACGCCGTGACAAGATTTGATTTTGATGAACCGATTCGCGGCGTGCGCCGCAACATGGTGCGCACCATGAGCGCCGCGCACGCCGAAGTGGTGCCGACCACGCTGATGGACGACGCCGACATCCACGCCTGGTCGCCGGGCGAGGACATCACCGGTCGCCTGATCCGCGCGCTGGTGGTGGCATCAACTGCGGTACCGGCGCTGAACTCCTGGCTCAACGCCAAGGAAGGCACGCTGCGTCGGCACTCGCGCGTCGACGTCGGCATTGCCGTGGATACGCCGGACGGCCTGTTCGTCCCCGCGCTGCGCAACTGCGAACGGCTGTCGCCGCAGCAGATCCGCCAGGGCATCACCAGCATCCGCGACCGCCTGAAGACCCGCAGCATCCCGCCGGAAGAACTGCGCGACTACACCATCATGCTGAGCAACTTCGGTGTGTTCGCCGGCAAGTACGCGACGCCCGTCGTGGTGCCACCCTGCGTGGCCATCGTCGGCGCCGGCCGGCTGTTCCACGAAGTCGTACCGGTGATGGGCGGCCTGGAAACGCACCGGATCATGCCGATCTCGATCACCTTCGATCATCGCGCAGCGACCGGCGGCGAAGCAGCTCGCTTCCTGCGCGCGCTGCTCGACGACCTGCAGCGGGCGAACTGATAGCCATCAACACCGGAGCGAAGTATCGATGAACTGGGGACTGCTAATTCTTGGCGGATTTCTGATCGCCCTGCTGGCGCAGCTGGTCGGCGCGATCATGGCGTTCAGGGGCGGGGCACAGGAAGGCGTGCTGTCGTTGCTGGTTCCCGGCTACGTGCTGTTCGCGCTCAAGCGCTCGGGCGGCTACCGGCTGTTCGTCGGCATTTACTTCGCCGGCATTGCCAGCGTCGCAGCCGGAACCATCGCGCTCTCCTGAAACCCGAGACCCCAGCTCCTGGAGTGATCCCATTGCGCACCATAGCCGCCTCGCTGGCTTCATCATCGACTGCAAGACCGACGACCTTGACGCCAGCGCGGACTTCTGGAGCCAGGCGCTGGGCATGCCGGAGACTGACCGCTACGAGGATGGCAGCTCGGTCTATGCCGAGCTGGATGGTTCCGCCCACGGCATGCACATCGAGGTGCAGCGGGTCAGTCACGAGTCACGCGTTCATCTGGACATCGAAACCGACGATATCGAGGCCGAGGTCGAACGCCTGGAAAAGCTGGGCGCGAAGCGGGTCGCATTCGTCAAACGCTGGTGGGTGATGGAAGCGCCAAGCGGCCATCGTTTCTGCGTGGTGGAGATGAAGCATCCGGAGCGCGGCCCGGCACCCACCCACCGGGACTGATCGCTGCAACCATTTGGCGATCACCGGCATCCAAACAGACGATGCCGCCAGTCGGCTTGCCGTAATGATTGCGCATGAATTTCGCTCGCCGAACGGCCACCATCAGCTTCCTGATGCTGCTGGCGGCCTGCAACGTACTGCCATTCGGTAACGCGGCCGCGCCGCCATTTCTCGAGGCCGACCGCCACCAAATCCGAAGCACCCATGCGCTGCGCTACCGGATCACCCTGCCGGATCGCTTTCGGGCCACCGCCGTTGACAGTCGTCGCGACCGCTTCAACGGTCACCCTTTCGACATCTCGCGTGCCGCGCTGATCGACGACAACGCCGCAGTGATGATCCATGCGGAGGTCGTCGCCGATGGCAGCGGTGCCTCGAACTACGATGATCTGCCGCTCGCCACGCTCGATGACCAGCCGTTCCGCACCCGCCCGTCAAGCTGCCAGCAGTTGAGCGATGCCGACATTGCCGGTGAATCCGATCTCGAATGGCTCACGGCCAGCGGATTCAGCCCCACCGGCCCACTGGCCGTGGCCCAGTACCTTGCCAGTACGCCCGATCACAATGCGGAAATCGTGATCACGCTGATGGTGCGCGTTGACCACTGCCCGGACGCAGCCGCTGCGCTCGCCGGCCTGGCGGAAAAGCTGTTGGTGGATCGTCGCGAAGAATAGGTCCGCCGGTCGTCCGGCGTCAGCCTGGGCGGCTGGATCCCAGCCAGCGCAACGGCAGTGCCAGCGCCAGCACAGCGAGGAACGCGCCGTAGGCCATCAGCGTGGCGAATACCTGCGGCCACATGCTGCCGTACTGGCGATCCGCCGAGTCGAAGCCCCAGAGCATGGCAGCAATGCTGACGCCGGTTGCAACCAGCAGCACCAGCAGATCAATGCCGACGCCCGGTCGGCGGCGGCGCAGGGCCAGCAGGTAGACGCCGCCCAGCACCAGGAACCAGGGCAGAAACAGGATCAGCGCGAGGAACGGCCAGGCATTCGCCATGTCAGGCCTCCTCGGCGAACGCGGCCAGCGCGGCAATCAGCTCATCGACACCCAACGCCTCGGTGGCCAGGTCGCCGATGACGTCTTCCCCGAGCTTCACTGCACCGTCTTCGATCTTCTGCAGGGCAACCGCGCCGTCCTGCTTGATGCGCGCAATCATCTGCCCGGCGTCGCGCGGCGACTCGAATCCGCGACTCTGCAGCAGCAGCCTGCCATCGGCGTCGGCCAGCTTGAAGTAGAAACGGCCGTCGCTATCCCGGTACTGCTTGAAAGTCGGCTGCGTCGCCTTCGCCGTTTTCGCCTTGCCGGTTTCCGATGGCGCCTGGCGCAGATCACGCAGGCCCACCGACTGGCGCAGCTCGGCGATCAACGGCGCGCTCAGCCTCCTGGCCTTTGCCGCACCCGCACGCAACGCGTCCTCGATGTCGGCCGGCCGCGCCATCAGTTCGTTGTAACGATCGCGCGCTTCCGCCAGCTCGGCGTCGATGCGCTCGAACAGCTTCTGCTTGGCGTCACCCCAGCCGATGCCATCGGCAAAAGCCTGACGCATGGCAGCGGCTTCATCAGCCGTGGCAAAGGCCTGATAGAGCTGGAAAACGTTGCTGCCTTCGGTGTCCTTGGCCTCGCCCGGCGCGCGCGAATCAGTGACGATGCCGGCGATCAGCTTCTTCAGCTCCCTGGCCGACGCGAACAGCGGAATCACGTTGTCGTAGCTCTTCGACATCTTGCGACCGTCGAGGCCCGGCAGCGTGGCAACGTTGTCGTCGATCACCGCATCCGGCAGCACCAGCGGCTCCTCGTCGCGACCGGTGATCGCACGAAAACTGCCGCCGTAGACGTGATTGAAGCGCGCGGCGATGTCGCGGGCGATTTCGATGTGCTGCACCTGGTCGCGGCCCACGGGCACCTTGTGCGCGCGAAACATCAGGATGTCGGCCGCCATCAGCACCGGGTAGAAG
>JAGRJX010000117.1:14052-17333 GCA_020442545.1 Lysobacterales bacterium | reverse complement strand
CTCGATCCGAACCAGAAGCACGAGGTCCGCGAGCTGATCCAGTCGATGGCGGCCGACAAGACCATCATCATCTCCACCCACATCCTCGAAGAAGTCCATGCGGTCTGCAGCCGTGCGGTAATCATCGCCAGGGGTCGCCTGCTGGCCGATGCCACGCCGGCCGAACTGGAACGCCGCTCGCGCTATCACGGCGCGGTGTCGCTGACCACGCCGGAGGCGGTTGCCGTGAAGGATGGTCTTTCGCGCCTGCCCGGCGTGGCGGCGGTGGAGATCGATCCGCAGGATGGCCGCCTGACCGCTTTCCCGTCGGCGGGCAAGTCGATCTTCGAGGACGTTTCGCGCTATCTGCGCGAACAGGGCATCGGATTCAGCGAACTGCAGTTGGAGCAGGGGCGACTGGACGAAGTGTTCCGCAGCATCACCCGGACGGGCGAACCGCTGCCGACCGGTGCGGAGGTGAACCGATGAGCGAGTCGGACAGCAAGGCCGCCAGCCCGGTGCTGGCGGTATTCCGCCGCGAACTGGCCAGCTATTTCGCCACGCCGGTGGCCTATGTCTTCATCGTGATTTTCCTGGTGCTGGCCGGTGCCTTCACGTTCTACCTCGGCGGCTTCTACCAGCGTGGTCAGGCCGACCTGCAGCCGTTCTTCAACTTCCATCCGTGGCTATACCTGTTTCTGGTGCCGGCGGTGTCGATGCGGCTGTGGTCGGAGGAACGCAAGAGCGGCAGCATCGAGCTGTTGCTGAGCCTGCCGATCACCATGTGGCAGGCGGTGCTGGGCAAGTTCCTGGCCGCCTGGGCTTTCATCGGCATCGCGCTGGCGCTGACCTTCCCGATCTGGCTGACGGTCAACTACCTGGGCGACCCGGACAACGGCGTGATCTTCGCCAGCTACGTCGGCAGCCTGCTGATGGCCGGCAGCTTCCTGGCCATCGGTTCGTGCCTGTCGGCGGCGAGTCGCAACCAGGTGGTGGCCTTCATCCTCACCGTGGCGGTGTGCTTCGTGCTGCTGCTGGCCGGCTTCCCGATGGTGCAGGAACTGTTCCGTGCAGTGGCGCCGGCGGCGCTGGCCGACGCGGTTGCCCAGTTCAGCTTCCTCACCCACTTCGCGGCTATCGCCAAGGGTGTTCTGGACCTGCGCGACGTGCTGTTCTTCGTGCTGAGCATCGTGTTCTGGCTGCTGGCCTGCTCGGTGGTCATTGACCTGCGCAAGGCGGACTGACCCATGGACAAGAAGAACGACTCCGCTTCCCGCCGCCTGCTCACCGGCGCGAACCTCATCGTGCTGGCGCTGCTGTTCATCGCCGCGGTGCTGTTGTCCGGCCTGCTATTCCGCGGCGCGCGGCTCGATCTGACCGAGAACCGCCTGTACACGCTGTCGGATGGAACGCAGAACATCATCGACGGCATCGACGAACCGATACATCTGTACTATTTTTACTCGCAGACGACGGCGCGCGCCGTACCGGGTCTTGATACCTACGCCAAGCGCGTCCGCGAGCTGCTGGAAGAAGTTGCCGCGCGGTCGCGTGGCAAGGTCATTCTTGAAACCGTCGACCCGCTGCCATTCTCCGAGGCCGAGGATCGCGCTGCTGGCTACGGCCTGACAGCAGTACCCATCGGTGCCAGCGGTGATTCGCTGTACTTCGGTCTCGCCGGCACCAATGCCACGGATGGTCAGGCCAGTATTCCGATCTTCCAGCCCGACAAGGAGACCTTCCTCGAGTACGATGTGGCCAAGCTGATTTCGAGCCTGGCCAGCGACAAGCGACCTGTGGTCGGTATCTTGTCCTCGCTGGACATGGGGCCGGGTTTCGACGCTCAGACCCGCTCTGTGCGCAACGGATGGGTGATCGACGACCAGCTGCGCCAGCTGTTCGAGGTGCGAAAGATCGATCCGAGCATCGGCATGATCGACGACGATGTCGACCTGCTGGTGCTGGTGCATCCGAAGAACCTGAGCGACGACGCGCTGTATGCCATCGACCAGTTCGTGCTGCGCGGTGGTCGGCTGATGGTATTCGTCGACCCGGATGCCGAGGCCGATGTTCCGGCCCCCGGCACCGACCCGACGACCGCGATGATGCAGTCGCGCGCCTCGGATTTGTCGAAGCTGTTCCAGGCCTGGGGCGTGCGCTACGACCCGTCGCGCGTGGTGCTGGATGCCAATCTGGCGCTGCACACGCAGTCCAGCGCCGACGCACGGCCGGCTCGACATCTTGCGGTGCTCGGCCTGCGCCAGGACCAGCTGAACCAGGGCGACGTGATCAGCGCACAGCTGGAAACCGTGAACCTGTCGACCAGCGGCTACTTCACGCTGAACGACGATGCGACCACCCATCTGGAAGCTCTGGCACAGAGCAGCGAGAACGCCAGCACCGTGGCAGCAGACCGTCTGCGCTTCCTGACCGATCCCTCTACGCTGTTCGACGATTTCACGCCGACCGGTGAACGCTACGTGCTCGCCGCGCGTCTGACCGGCCCACTCCGGACCGCGTTTCCGGACCGAAGTGAAGACGGGCATCTTTCCGAGAGCAAGGTCGATGCCAACATCGTGCTGTTTGCCGACACCGACCTGCTGAACGACCGTCTGTGGGTGCAGGTGCAAAACTTTTTCGGTCAGCGCATCTACAACGCTTTTGCCAACAACGGCGATCTGGTGATCAATGCCGTCGACAACCTGATCGGCAGCAGCGACCTGATTGCGGTACGCACGCGGGCAACGTCGGCCCGTCCGTTCACCACGGTGGACGAACTCAAGCGCCGTGCGGACGACCGCTTCCGGAGCAAGGAGCAGGACCTGCAGACCGAGCTGACGCAGACCGAGCAGAAGCTGCAGGCGCTGCAGAGTGGCAAGGGCGAGGGCAGCGAAGCGATTCTCAGCGAGGCACAGCGCGCGGAGATCGAACGCTTCCGCAACGAGAAGCTGCGCGTCCGCAAGGAGCTGCGACAGGTGCGCCGCCAGCTGGATGCCGACATCGAGGCGCTGGGCGCCAGGCTCAAGTTCATCAACATCATCGGCGTGCCCCTGCTGGTGACGCTGTTGGCCGTCGGTCTCGCCGGATGGCGTGGTCGCCAGCGCCGATTGCGCCAGCAGCAGCGCCGCGACGCTTGACGAGGACGGGATCATGTTCGGAAGCCGCCAACTGCTGATACTTGCAGCGATCGCCCTGCTGGCGGTGGGCGCTGCGTTCTGGCTCAGCGCTTCACGCGCACCCAGTGGCAATCTGGCATCGGCCGGCCCGGTGCTGCCGGCGCTTTCGGCCCACATCAACGAGGT
>JAGRJX010000117.1:0-14009 GCA_020442545.1 Lysobacterales bacterium | reverse complement strand
GCGATGGCTGGGTGATGCCGGAGCGTGACGGCTACGCCGTGGACAGCGCAGCGCTGCGCAAACTGTTGCTGCTCATCAATCAGGCGCGTCGCATCGAGGCCAAGACCGCCAACCCGACGCGATACGCCAGGCTCGGGGTGAATGATCCGTTGATCGATGCCGCCGCGAGCGGAGTGCGTCTGGACATCAGTGCTGCCGGCGAGACGATGAGCCTGATCGTGGGCGGCAACCGACCGGGCGGCACCGGCACCTACGTACGCCGCCTTGATGAAGGTCGCAGCTGGCTCACTGATCGCACGATCGCAGTCGAGAAGCGTCCAGCGCGCTGGCTGCAGCGGCAGTTGAGCGATATCGCGGCGTCGCGAATCCTGTCGGTCACGGTCGAACATCCGGCGAATGACGACGCCAGGGCGGACACCGTCCGCATCGAATCCGACGGCAGGTCCGGCTTCACGCTGGCCAACCTGCCCGCCGGCCGCGAACCTGCGGACAGTTACGTCAGTGAAGCGCTGGCCGGCTTTCTGACCGATCTGCGCTTCGATGATCTGGCCACTGATGTCGCGAAACCAGTGCCTGATGCCGGCGTCGGCAGGGCGGAGTTCCGAAGTCGGGACGGCCTGGTCATCGACATCCGTTACTGGGTTGCGGGCGAACAGCCGCAGCGGGTGTGGTCGACCTTCACGGTTGATGTTGACGAAGACCAGGCGGCGAAGGGTGCGGACGCTGCGCAGGCGCGTGCAAAAGCGGAGTATGACGCGGCGCTGATTGATTCCCGTCAGAAGCAGGCGACGGATACCGGCGCCGACAGCGCATCGGCTGATGCTGCCGTTGCAGCGGCTGCCGATCCGGGAACGTCGAGGCCAGCGTCCGAAACCGGCAGCGCTGCAGCCGAGCCGCCGGAGGCGCCGTTGGCCGTCACCGATCCGGTTGCCGACCGACAGGCTCGCATGGCGGCCATCAACGCCGAAGCCGAGGCGATGAGGCATCGTGTCGAGGGTCGCGCCTTCGAACTGCCGACCTTCAAGGCCAGCAACCTGCGCAAGCGCCTTGATGCCTATCTGAAACCTGCGAGCGACTGAGTTCGTGCAGCGCACGGATCGTCTGATCTTGGCTGCCGGAGCGTTGGCGCTTGCGGCCGGCACGGCGGCAGCGGCAGCCGCCGCGCATATCGAGAATGCGGTCGATGCCTCGAGACTGGGGAGCACCTCGCAAATGCTGCTGATTCATGGTCTGGGTCTGATCGTGCTGGCGGTCGTGGGCGAGGCCTGGCCGGCCCTCAAGCGACCTTCTCGCTGGACTGCCGCGCTGCTTGCCCTTGGTCTCGCGCTGTTCTGCGGCTCGCTGCTGCTGGCAGTGGCGGCGGACACGTCGACTTCGCTGGCACCACTGGGCGGCGGCCTCATCATGTTGTCCTGGCTGATCATGCTGCTTGCTGCACTCTGCCATCCACTGGCCCCGAAAAGGCCCGGTGGCGAGGGCGGAAATTCAGTCTGAAGTTGCGGGCCCCCTTTCCCCCATACGCCAAGGTACGCATAATCGGGGGACTTCCTGGGAGGGACTCCGTAATGAATAGACTGATCGCGCGTCGTGCAACGCGTTCGCTTCTTGGCTTTGCCGTGGCTCTGGGCCTGGCTTCCACGGCCACTGCCGCCAGCGTGCCGGCACCCGGATTACATGCGGCTGGCAGCATTTCCTACGACGCCGAGGGCGTTCCCACCGTTATCGCCAGCAGCGACGAGGATGCCGCCTGGCTGATGGGCTATGCGCATGCCCGAGACCGCTTCTTCCAGATGGACCTGCTGCGGCGCACCGCCAGCGGTACGCTGGCCGAGCTGGTGGGTTCACCCGGACTCAGCCAGGACATCGAGCTGCGCACGCTTGGCCTTCGTCGTGCGGCATGGGACAGCTGGGTGGATGCCTCCGACGAGCTGCGAGGGCAGCTCAAGGCCTACGCCGATGGCGTCAACACCTGGCTGGCACAAGGCTCGCTGCCGCTGGAGTACAGTCTGCTGGAGCTCACCTCGGCCGACCCGTGGACGCCGGTCGATTCAATGGCCATCGGCAAGCTGCTGGCCTTCCAGCTGAGCTTCGATCTTGATATCGACTACACGGTGAAACTCGGTGCCTTCCAGCAGGCCGGAGCGGCTGCCGGATTCAACGGCAATGCGCTGTTCTTTGAGGATCTGTTCCGGGTTGCGCCGCCCGATGGTCGCATTTCGATTCCGGGGTTCCAGCCCGGCATGCCGTCGGTCGCCGGGGAGGATGAAAAGTTCGAAGCAGTCGGCAAGTCTGCCTATGAGGGCATTCCGATGCTGCCGGATCGAATGCTTTCGCTGGCCGAGAACTATCGTGACCGCATTGCCGACAACAAGGTCATCGCACCGCATCTCAAGCGCCGCGAGAACCGCGCTGGCAGTAACTGGTGGATGGTGTCCGGTGATCACACCGCCTCCGGCCGCCCGATCCTGTCCAACGATCCGCATCTGAGCCTCGACACGCCGGTGCTGTTCCAGGAAGGTCACGTCATTTCGAACGATTCGCGCTATCCGCAGCCCCTGAACTCCGTCGGAGCCATCGCGCCCGGCACGCCGGTACCAATCCTTGGCTGCACCATGGATTTCTGCTGGGGCCTGACCACCAACTCGCTGGACGTCACCGACGCTTACTTCGAGCAGTTCGTGCTGAATACCTACGGCCTGCCGACGCATACCATGTACGACGGCGAGGCCGAGCCGGTGCTGTGGGTGTTCCAGAGCTACTACGTCAACCACACCGGTGACGGCGTGACGGACAACGTCGAGCGCAACAACGACATCGGTTATCTCAACGGCGGTATCACCATACTCGTGCCGCGCCGCAACAACGGACCGGTGCTGGACATCGACGGCGACCACGGCATTTCGGTGGCCTATACCGGCTGGAGCGCCACGCATGAACTTGATGCCTTCCGGCGCATCAACCGTGCCACCAACCTGGACGAGTTCCAGGCGGCAGTGCTCGACTTCGACGTCGG
The DNA here is from genome assembly GCA_020442545.1 of Lysobacterales bacterium. Classification (GTDB taxonomy): domain Bacteria; phylum Pseudomonadota; class Gammaproteobacteria; order Xanthomonadales; family Xanthomonadaceae; genus JACKOX01. The sequence continues at coordinate 10,996 of JAGRJX010000117.1, read as the reverse complement.
TTCGCAGAACTTCGGCTACGTCGACAAGGAAGGCAACATCGCCTACTTCGTGAGCGCCGAGGCGCCGATTCGGGAAGACCTGCAGCAGATGCAGGTCAACGGCGCGCCGCCGTTCATCATCCGCGAAGGCACCGGTGGCAACGAATGGCTGCCGGCGGAGAACCACTACGAAGGCCAGCATTCGCGCTTCGAGATCCTGTCGCCGGCAGAAATGCCGCAGGTCGTGAATCCGGCATCCGGCTATATCGCCAACGCGAACAACGATCCGGTGGGCGTGACGCTCGACAACAACGCATTGAACCAGGTTCGGCCGGCCGGTGGTCTTTACTATCTCGCACCGGGCTATTCGGCCTATCGCATGGGCCGAATCGACCGTGAACTGCAGGCGCTGATTGATCGCGGCAACATCACGGTGACCGACATGATGGCGCTGCAGGCCAACAACCAGCTGATGGACGCCGAACTGGTCACCCCGCACCTGGTTGCGGCGTTCGACAACGCCCCTGCCTGTGCGGCGGCAACTGACAGCCGCGTGGCCGAAGCCATCGACTACTTGCGCGACTGGGACTTCTCCACGCCCACCGGCATCGTGGAAGGCTGGGATCCGGGCCTGCCGGCCGGTACGCCGCCATCGCAGGCAGAGATTGACGCCTCCGTGGCCGCGACGCTGTTCGCGGTCTGGCGCGGTCAGGTTGTGCGCAGTACGGTGGACGCGACGCTGGCTCAGGTCGGCCTGTCCGGCTACACGCCCGGCTCACGGGATGCCTGGAACGCTTTCAAGCACATGCTGGACGTGTTCCCGGCGCAGCAAGGGCACGGTGCTTCGGGTCTTGATTTCTTCAGCGCCGGGCTGCCGGCTGATGTCGCATCGGATGCGACGGCCGACGAGCGTCGGGACTGCGTGCTGCTCGGGAGCCTGGTGACCTCGCTGGACCTGCTGTCGGGCGACAATTTCGCGCTGGCATTCGGGCATTCGGCCGACATCAGCGACTATCGCTGGGGCCGCCTGCATCGGATCGTGTTCGACCACCCGCTCAGCTCGCAGCTCAGCATCCCCGGCGCACAGGGTTATCCGTTCAGCAATCTGGCCGAAGGCCTGCCGGGCCTGCCGCGTCCCGGTGGCTACCAGAGCGTGGATGCCGCCAGCCACGGCGTGCGTGCCGACAGCGACAACGACTTCATGTTCGGCAGTGGGCCGGTGCGTCGCTTCATTGGCGAAATGACCGACACGCCGACGCTGCTGCAGATCCTGCCGGGAGGGCAGAACGGCAACATCGGCGATGCCAGCTACGTCAGTCAGCTGCCGCGCTGGCTGGTCAATGCCTACAAGCCGCTGGTGATCGATCCGGCGGAGTCGGCGGCAAACGAGGTTGGTCGCATCGACTTCATGCCGCAGTAGTCCACCGCCTGAAGCCCTTCCCCCGACAGCGGGGGAAGGGTGGCAATCTTGACGCCGCAACACTGCCCGCGCAGTCTGCGGCGTCATGTTTTCCGGGAGTCCTGCGCATGCCCCGTTACCGTCGTGGATTTGATGTGGAGGCCGCAAGACGCCACCTGCGCCGCGCCGATCCGGCATTGGGGCAATGGATGCGCCGCGTCGGGCCGATCGAGACCGACGGTCGCTGGCGCAAGCGCTTCGATGTCGTCGACGCATTGGCCCGCGCCATTCTCTACCAGCAGCTCAGCGGCAAGGCGGCGGCTACCATCGTTGGTCGTGTCGAGAAAGCCATCGGATCGACGCTGTTGCATGCCGACACACTGTCACGCGTTGACGACGAAGGCATTCGCGCCTGCGGTGTTTCCGGCAACAAGCTCAAGGCGCTGCGCGATCTCTGTGCCCATGCCGAGCGCGGTGACATTCCCGACCTGCGCCGCATGAGCGTGATGCACGAGGACGACATCGTCGAGGCGCTGACCGCCGTGCGCGGCATCGGCCGCTGGACGGTGGAGATGATGCTGATGTTCCGCCTCGGACGCCCCGACGTGCTGCCTGTCGATGACCTCGGCATCCGCAAGGGCGCACAGCGCGTGGACGAAGCCGACGCAATGCCCACGCCGAGAGCGCTGCTCGAACGCGGCGAGCGCTGGGGACCGTATCGCACGTGTGCCAGTCTGTACCTGTGGCGCATCGCCGATTTCGATGCGGGCGCGAAAAAGCCGACGCCCCGATCACAGCAATGAACGTCGGAGAGCGCCATGTCGTTTGTTGATCTTCGCATCGAAACCGAACGCCTGATCCTGCGCCCGCCGACGCTGCATGATCTGGATCGCTGGGCGGGCATGATGGCCGACCCGCTCGCGGCGCGATTCCTTGGCGGCGTGCAGTCAAGGGAGATCGTCTGGCGCGGCATGATGACCATGATCGGTTCCTGGGCCGCGACTGGTGTCGGCATGTCCTCGATGCTGGAAAAGGGCAGCGGCAAATGGCTGGGTCGCTGTGGCCCGTGGTTCCCGCTGGGCTGGCCGGGTCCGGAAGTCGGTTGGGGCCTGCATCCCGATGCCTGGGGCAGGGGTTACGCTTTCGAGGCGGCTCGCGTCGGCATGGACTACGCCGTCGACGTGCTCGGCTGGACCGAGATCATCCACAGTATCCACCCCGACAACGAACCGTCGATCAAGCTGGCGAAACGCTTGGGTTCCAGACTGATCGGCCCGAAGCAGTTGCCGCCGCCGTTCACCGAGGAACCCAGCAATTGCTGGGGGCAGTCAGCGTCCGACTGGCGTCGCACTGGCGCTGGGCTCAGCGCGGGCGACGCTTCCCGCTGACCAGCACCAGTGCCAGGGTTCGTAGACGATGCCGTGCGGATTGTTGCGCGGATAGCTGAGGTGGAAGTTGAAACCTGCCGCGTTTTCGCACAGCCAGGCAAAGGCGGCGGTGTTCTCGAAGCTTTCCTCGGCGGGCGGTTCGCCACTCGTGCCAATGTCCAGCGCGTTGCCGCTGTGGTGTTCGGAGAAGCCGGGTGCGGCGTTGACGGCGAGGATGTCGTCAATGGCAAGGCCGCGCTCGCGTTTTCGACGGAAGATGCCGAGCTGGTAGGCATGGCTGCGGTAGCCGGAAATCGCGTCCAGCTCAACGTCGTCTTCACGCGCGGCACGCTGCATGTCCAGCCAGGCAGCGCTGGCCGGGTCAGTCAGCCATAGCGGACGGCGATAGCGGTCGAAGCCGGCGAAGCCAAGGCTGCGAGGCTCCGGCACCAGCGGCAGGCCGACGCGTTGGGCGTAGTCGTCGGCGTCGAGGCCAAGTTCGTCGAGGCGATCCGTCAGTCCGCCGATGGGATGCTGTCCATGCGGATTGGCCGCGCTGATTGCCAGGTCGGTGAAATCGTCCTCCAGCACGCTCGGCAGGGCGTTGCGGAACAGCGGCAGCAAGCGGTCGCCGCGGCGCACGGCTATGAAGCGTCCGTCGTCCTTGCGCCGGATCAGCCAGTCAGCGTTGGCAAGCTTGCGTGCATCAGCGTTGGCCCGCGTGCGTGCGTGCGCGAGGCGAGCTGGGAGGGCCTCGATGGTCGAAGCGTTCAGCAGCCGCCAGTGGCGCGGATTGGTTCGCGTGGGCATGATCGCTAGGGTAGCAGCGCGACCTTGAAAGCGTCAGCTGGCTGCGTAGTCCTGCAGCGCCTTCAGCAGTTCGCGGGGCCGTTCCGCACTGACGAGTAGCAGATGGCCGTTGCTTCGCTCGATTCGCAGCACGCGGGAGAAGTCGGTGATCAGGCAGAAGGCGCGCTGCTTGTCGCGGGTGTAGTAGTCGCCGACGCGATAGCCGGGAAGGCCGGCGCCGAACAGCCGCCACTGCGGGCGGCGTTCTCGGTGTTCGTTGAGGTCGAGGATACGGGCGCTGTCCAGATCCAGCTCGGCGATGTCCACGCGTCGACAGAACAGTCCGCCCTGAACCAGCAACACCGCGCCATCGATGCGAATGCGCAAGTTGCGGAACACCGCTACGAAGACGGCGATGACGATCACGATCATCAGCAGCGCGATGAACAGCGCCTGCAGCGGCGGCTTGCTGGTGTGGCCGGTAGCCAGCGCCAACAGGATGATCAGCGGCACCAGCATCCCCAGCCCGAGGCTGGTCATCAGGGCGGACTTGCCCGTTGGCGGGACGGCAAAGTCGCGCGTCACGATGGTTTCTTCAGGAACAGCCGGATGGGACGCAGCGGCCCTGATTGCACCGCGTTGACCAGTTCCCAGCCCTGCATGCCGAGCTGGTTGAGGCGCTCCTGGATCGGCTCGTTCTTGTGGTTGCCCCAGAAACCGGGCTTGATTTCCACCACCTGATAGCTCCAGCGGTCATTGGCCATCGGATTCGTCTCCCGTGTCGTCGGTTTCCTGCTTCAGCCGACCGGCCTTGCGCAGCGCGTCGCGCAGCGCGTATTCGATCTGTGCGTTGATGCTGCGCAGCTCGTCGTCGGCCCAGCGGGCAACGGCTTCGAGCACGTGCTCGCTGATGCGCAGTGGATAGGCTTTCTTCTTGCTCATCACAGAAGGTCGCGGCGGCGGTGGAGGCCCCCGCCGCGCTCCGGCCTCAGTACAGCGAGCCCGTGTTCACCACCGGCTGGGTGGCGCGATCCGAGCACAGCACCACCAGCAGGTTGCTGACCATGTTGGCCTTGCGCTCCTCATCCAGCTCGACCACGCCGGCTTTTTTCAGCTCTTCCAGCGCCATCTCGACCATGCTCACCGCGCCGTAGACGATGCGGGTTCGCGCTGCGACCACGGCGTTAGCCTGCTGGCGCTGCAGCATGGCCTGGGCGATCTCCGGTGAGTAGGCGAGGTGACTGATGCGCGCGTCGATGATGTTGACGCCAGCGGTCGACAGGCGCTCGTCCAGCTGCTCCTTCAAGTGCTGGCTGATTTCCTGCGGATGGCTGCGTAGCGAAATCTGGCCGTCCTCATGCTGGTCATACGGATAGCTGGTGGCCATCGCACGCAGCGCGGATTCGGACTGGATGTGCACGAAGCTCTCGTAGTCGTCGACGTTGTAGACGGCCTCGGCGCTGTCCACCACCTGCCAGACGATGACCGCCGCGATCTCGATCGGGCTGCCTTCCAGCTCATTGACCTTGAGCTTGCCGCTCTCGAAGTTGCGCACGCGCATGCTGACCTTGCGCGCCGAGAAGAACGGGTTGTTCCAGCGCAGGCCGGTCTCGTTCACCGTGCCCACATATTTGCCGAACAGGCTCAGCACGGCGGTCTGGTTGGGTTCCACCATGTAGAAGCCGCCGAGACAGACCAGCAGTACCAGTGCGATCAGCACCGCACCGATGATGGGCAGCGGGCTGCCGGCGTTGATGCCGCTGATGAACAGCGCAGCCGCACCAAGCAGGGCGAGGATCACGACCAGCAGCACCGGAATGCCCGGCAGCGAGGAAATGGGTTGCTCTCTCATGACGATTCTCCACGTCGTTGTGTCACCAGAAGGCGCGCTTCGCGGACAGTCAGCGGGGCACCTTCCTGAAGGGAATGATATCAAAACGATATCACTATGCGCAACAACGGCAGAATGAATCCGTCCGCAGGCCGTGTTGCGCCGCACATGACGCCGTCGCGATCTCCCTGTGACCGATGCTCCGTGGATCGACCTGGCCGGGGATAGCCGAACGCTTGCAGGGATCTGCCTTGCGAAACCTTTCGCCACGAGCGCGGCATCAGGCATTCAGCATGGGGCCGCGATGGGCTGTCAGTGTCCGGTATCGTGTTGTCCGCTTGCCGGCGCGCCTGCGGTTTCCAGCACGATATGCAGCAACGGGGCGGGCAGGCGTTCGGAACTGACCCAGACGGACTTTCCATCCGGGTCGAAGGCAATCGCCTCGGCCTGGGGAAGCCATGGAAGATCCAGCGACAGTACCGGTTCCACCCGCTCCGCCGGCCATTGCCCGTCGGCATTGCGTTCAAAGACGTACAGTCCCCGGTAGTTGAGCACCACAAGCCGCTTCCGGTCGGGGCTCAGGTCGGCACCGGTAATCTGCGAACGGTAGCGTCCGTAGACCGGATTTAGCTGCAGATCCCGCTCCGTGGGCTGGATGATGCCGCCCAGCGTGGTGACTTCCTCGGCGACGAGAACCCTGTCAGCGGGCGCAAGCGTCACCCGCCAGAGTTCCGCCGGGATACGCTTCTTGCTGACCAGATAGACGTAGCCCTCGACCGCGTCGACGGCAACCGCTTCGCAGTCGCGCGGTCCGTCCGGCCAGCGGAAGCGGATGGTCCAGGCGGCGGGCGCCTCGGTGCTGCCCAGGGCGTCGGGCTCCTCCACCACCTGCAGCGAGAGTTCGTGACGCACGCCGCCGTTGTCGCCGGTATCCGCCACCAGCAGGTAGTCATGGCCGCGGTAGCGGAAGGCAGCGACATCTTCCCAGTCCCGGCTGTTCACGCCCTGCAGCCTGAGGCTCGCCTGGCGCTTGCCGTGCCTGTCAATGGCGAACAGACGTGCGCTGTCGCCGCTGTCGTTGTGAACCCAGAACAGGCCGGGGTGGCGTCGTGACGCCGCGATACCGCTGATTTCGGCGAGGTCCGGGTCGGTGATCAATGCCACCAGGGATGCTGATTCCAGTGTGCCGCGCAATGCCAGCAGACTGCGGTCGAAAGGTTCCGGATCGTCCTGATCCGCCTTGCGGGGTTGCGCAAAGACGACGGAAACGCTCAGCAACGCCAGCATGATGCCAATCCAGCGCGTCACGGTACGGCCTCCACGTCGATGATCTTGAGATTTCCGAGTACGGACATGCCCTCATAGTAGCGGTACGGATCGCCATCGCCCACGCCAATGGCCAGATGCCCGCTGTCCATGCCATTGAGCGCGGCATCGTAGCCGCGCCATTTCCCGCCGACCCAGGCCTGCACCCAGGCGTGCGGGATGAACACGTCACGCTGGCCGGCGTAGCGGTCGGAGTAGACAAGACCGGTGGCGACGCGTGCCGGGATGCCGCTGGCACGGGCAAGCGCGGCGAGCAGCAGGGCATGTTCTGTGCAATCGCCTTCGCGGCTGTGCAGGGTTTCCGAGGCTGAGGCGTAGCCGATGCGCAGCGACTTGTCGCTGATGTGCGAGCGCACTGCTTTTTCCAGCGCAGCCATGATGCTGCCGGCGCTGTCGTGTCCATCCGCATGGCTGCGGGCGAAGTCAAGCAGTTTCGGGTCGTCGCTCTGCAACCAGCGCGTGGCGCGCAGGTCATCGGGCCCGGGTGGCGACCCGATGGCGCCCAGCGGATCGATGCGCAGGCGGTAGCGGCCGGATTGGCTGTCGGGGTTCACCTGTTGACCGGGAACCTCGCCCAGCGAGTGCATGGACGTCGCCGCCGCGCCCTCCGCCTCCAGCAGCAGTTCCAGCGGCCGGTGGCGCTCGGGCAGTGTCAGTGGCCGGGGCGAGCGCGTCAGCGTCGCCGCCAGTACGTCGGTGTCATCGACGGCATCCTGGTCGCAGGCGTGATCGCAGGCGGTCATGGTGAGTTCCAGCCCCATCACCGGCAGCTGCGAGCGGCGCAGAGTGCCGTCCGCACGCACCCAACTGGTGCTTTCCGTCGTGCCGCGCGGGAAGTGCAGCCGCTGCCTGACCGGAATCAGGTGTTCCTTGCGGCCATTGACCTCCATCGCGGCGGCCTCGCCGACCTCGACGTCGATGTCGTAGGCCTGCAGGCCGTCCGTGTCGAAGGCCTTCATCCGGTAGCGAGTGCCGGCCTTGTAACCGTGCCTAGTCTGTTCCAGCCGGAGCCCTTCGCTGAGCAGCGCACCCCGGGGCCACGGCATCTGCTCAAGGCGCGGTGCATTGCCGCGCTGCACGTCGATGCGCAGACTGCCGTCCGCGTCGATATCGCCTTCCCATTCGCTGACCGATCCCGCCGCGTCGGTGCGCGTGGCAAAACGGATGGGCCGGCCGTCGCTGGTTTCTTCCTGGCGTCGGTCGCTGCTGATGGTCAGCTGCGTGCCGCCGCGGCCCAGCGTCATGCTCATGCGCTCTCGCGTCATCACCCGGTCGTCGCCCGCGATCCTCTGGCTATGCAGCGTGCCAACGCGGTGACCGTCCAGATCGACGCGGAAGAAGCTTTCGTCGACGGCGGATGCTCCGTCGCGGGCAGCGGCAAGCGGCGTGAACAGCAGCGAGGCGAGCAGGGCAAGGCGGGAAAACGCAGGCATGGTTCGTGATGTGCGGACAGCTGGATGCAGGTACGGGGCAGGATGACAGATGCGGACAGCAGCGTCAGCGTGGACCTTCGTCGGAAGCGCGGTGGCCGCTACAATGCCGCGCTTTCGCCACATCCTGCCTGCCGTTCACCACCCAGAAGGCCGCCACCATGAACATCGCCACGCCGTTGACCCCGAATTCGACCCGCGTCCTGCTGCTGGGTTCCGGTGAGCTCGGCAAGGAAGTGGTGATCGAGCTGCAGCGCTTCGGTGTGGAGGTCATCGCCGCCGACCGCTACGCCAACGCGCCGGCCATGCAGGTGGCGCATCGCAGCCATGTTCTGGACATGCTCGATCCCGCTGCGCTGCGCGCGCTGATCGTCGAGGAGAAGCCCGATCTCGTGGTGCCGGAAATCGAGGCGATCCACACGCAGACGCTGGTCGAGCTGGAAGCCGAAGGACTCAAGGTGATTCCGACCGCGCGCGCCGCGCGACTGACCATGGATCGCGAAGGCATCCGTCGCCTCGCGGCCGAAACGCTGGGCCTGCCGACTTCACCGTACCGCTTCTGCGACGACGAAGCCGAATATCGCGATGCCATTGCCGCCATCGGTCTGCCCTGCCTGGTCAAGCCGGTGATGTCCAGTTCCGGCAAGGGCCAGAGCACGGTCAAGACCGATGCCGATATCCAGGCATCCTGGGACTATGCGCAGACCGGCGGTCGCGCCGGCAGAGGTCGCGTCATCGTCGAAGGTTTCATCGATTTCGACTACGAAATCACCCTGCTGACACTGCGTCATCGCGACGGCGTCAGCTTCTGTCAGCCGATCGGCCACCGCCAGGAAGCCGGCGACTACCGCGAAAGCTGGCAGCCGCAGCCGATGAGCGACCTCGCGCTGCAGCGCGCTCAGGACGTCGCGCGCGCAGTAGTCGACGACCTTGGCGGTCGCGGCATTTTCGGCGTCGAGCTGTTCGTGAAGGGCGACGAGGTCTGGTTCAGCGAAGTCTCGCCGCGCCCGCATGACACCGGCCTGGTCACCCTGATCTCGCAAGAACTGCCGCAGTTCGCGCTGCATGCCCGTGCGATTCTCGGTCTGCCGATCCCGGTAATCCGCCAGTTCGGCCCGTCGGCATCCTGTGCCGTGGTCGCTGAAGGACACGGCGTGCCGCAGTTCAAGGGCGTGGACGCCGCACTGAACGAACCCGATACCGCGCTGCGCCTGTTCGGCAAGCCGATGGTGCAGGGCTCGCGCCGCGTTGCGGTGACGCTGGCGCGCGGTTCCACCGTCGAGGTGGCGCGTCGCAAGGCGACTGACGCGGCCGCGGCGATGACCGTGGAACTGGCAGCCAAAGCCGATTGAAGCATCAGCCCGTCATGTGAAATCAAGCGGTTGGGGCCACACGCCCGTCGCGCAGCGATGGCTGCGGATACCTGATCGGCGTCGCCTTCAGCCGGTGACAGGACTGGCGAGCAACCGGGGCATCATGCCGGTGGCGGACACGGGTTCAGCGTTGCCATAGACTCTGCGGTCAACAGGTAACCGGATCGGGCCTGTTCATCGTCGCCCCGAAGGTCGGAGCCGGCTCCGCACCGGCAGGGCAGCAAGTTGTCCGCTACGGAGACGAAGCCGTTTGCAACGGGGTTGCGCAAGCATGGCGGCGCGGCCGGCGGGAGAGGCCCATCCGGACGAGTGATTGACGAGGAATCGACATGAATGACGTATTTCGAGAAGTCACCCACCGCGGCTGGGGCTCGCGCCTGAAGGGCGCATTCAGCGGCCTGCTGTTTGGTCTGTTGTTCATCATTGCGGCGTTCGCCCTGGAGTGGTGGAACGAAGGCCGTGCCGTGCATCGGGCACAGGATCTGGCCGAAGGGGAAGCGTCCGTGGTCAGCGTGGCGGAGGCGGCGGTTCGCACTGAGAACAACGGCAAACTGGTACATGTCAGCGGCAAGGTGACCGCGGACAGGAAGCTCACCGAGCCGGATTTCAACTTCCAGGTGGCGGCGCTGAACCTGTCGCGTTCGGTCGAGATGTACCAGTGGACCGAAAACCGCGATTCGAAGACCAAGAAAAAGATCGGCGGGGGCACCGAGACGGTGACGGAGTATTCCTACAAGAAGGAATGGTCATCGCGGCTGCACGATTCCGACGACTTCCATGCGCCGGATGGTCACCGCAACCCGGCCGGCATGCCGCTGGATGATGGCAGCTGGACAGCGCCGGGCGGTCGTCTGGGCGGCTTCCGCCTAGACCAGTCCATGCTGAGTCGCCTCGGTGGCAAGGCGCGTTTTTCGCCGCCGGCTGAAGCGCGGGCGAATGACGCGGCCTTCAAGCGCGAGGGTGACGAGTTCTATCGCGGCGTCGATTCCGGCAGTCCGCAGGTGGGCGACATCCGCGTGAGTTTCTCGATCATTCCGGAAGGCACGCATTCGATCATTGCCCAGCAGTCGGGCAGCAGCCTGAAGCCGTTCACCACCAGCGGCGGTCGCGAACTGCTGTTGCTGCGAAGTGGCACGGTTGGCGCCGACGCCATGTTCGAGAAGGCGCAGGCCGACAACACGGCCTTGACCTGGTTGCTGCGGATCGGTGGCGTGGCGCTGATGTGGCTGGGCTTCACCTTCCTGTTCAAGCCGCTGGTGGTGCTGGCCGATGTCATTCCGCTGGCCGGGCGCATCGTCGGTGCCGGCACCGGCTTCGTGTCGCTGCTGCTGGCCGTGGTGCTGTCACTGGGAACCATCGCGCTGGCCTGGCTCTGGTATCGCCCCCTGCTGGGCTTGACGCTGGTCGGCATCGCCGTGGTGGCGTTCTACTTCCTGTTCCGTCGGGTGAAGAAGGCCGAACCGGCCATGCCGCCACCGCCGCCGCCGGCCGCGCCACCACCA
>JAGRJX010000116.1 GCA_020442545.1 Lysobacterales bacterium | reverse complement strand
TGCTGATCGGCCGCGAGCTGTTCCACGAACGCAGCTGAGTGCCTCGCGCCGAAAGCATCGGCGCCAGCACAACAAACCGAAAATCCGCCGCAAGCCGATCCACGCCGAGCTTTTCCACGAGCGCCACTGACTGCGGCCTGCTGGCGAAACATCCCTGCCCTCACCACCGTTCGTCCCGCCGGGTCCGTCGCGATCTTCCCGGCTTCGAGCCGCCAGGCCGGGATTCCCGCCCCGCCTTCGATGCACGAAAGAGGCCCTGACCAGGCGTCGCTCCTGATCGCGCGACGGCATCCCCGACTATCTCGGCAGCAGCCAGGAATGTGATTCCCTTCACACCTTGCTCGGCGTAAACTCCGCCCGTTGCGCCCGGAAATCGGGCGACATTCCAGACTAGCGAACCTGCGTTCGCATCATCGGATGGGGAGTCCTATGCGCGTTCTTGCACTGCTGGCGTTGTTGGTGATCACACCCGTTTCCCATGCTGAAACGGCCCAGTCTTTCGACATCCGCCTGTCGGATGAAAAGTCGGACATCCAGGCACTCGAACGCCTGCAGCAGCAGAACCCGACGGCGATCCGGCGCGCCGAGGCACAGGCCGCCGCCATGCTGCAGGCCGAACAACGACTTCGTGCGCTGCCGGCGGGCGTTTCCCTGAAGGTCGCAGACGAACTGGGCACGCCGGAAGTGGTTGCCCCTGCCCGCAGCGCACAGGTTCTTGCCGCCGCATCGAGCCAGTCGCGAGAGGAAGTAGCGCGCCGTTTCATTGCGGACAACGCGGGCCTGTACGGTCTCAGCGCCAGCCAGGTCAGTGATTTGGCCCTCGATGTGTCTTACCCGAATCCGGCCGGCAACCTGGAGTGGGTGCGCTTCGTGCAGCGATTCAACGACCTGCCCGTTTTCCGCGGTGAAGTGACCGTGGCCCTCACGCCCAAGCGTGAGGTCGTGCGTTCCATCGGTCAGCTCGCGCCTTTCATCAATCCCGCCGAAGCGGCAACGTCACCGCTGGTCAACGCCCTCGACGTCGTACGCGCGCAGTTTGCCGGCCTCGGACTGGATGAGCCGTCCCAGGGCATTGTGCTCACCGACATTTCACCGAATGGACGCAGTGCGCTCATCGATGCCGGTCCCGGCAATGACGCCATCAAGGCCGAGCTGATCTATTTCCCGCTGGGTCGCGGCGTACTGGAACTGGCGTGGTCGATGACCATCGAAGACAACCCGGACGTTTGGTATCACGTCGTCAGCGCCACGGACGGCACGCTGCTGTTCCGCAAGAACCTGACTGACTATGAGGCGCATACCTATCGCGTTTACACCGGCGGCAGCCCGGCACCGTTCATTCCTGGCCCGACCGACCCCACCCTGGGGCAACAGGCACCACGCGCGCCAGTGACGGACATTGTCGTTGACAGCCAGTCCGCTAGCGGTGACCCCTGGTTGGACGTCGGTGTGAGCGTCACCGACGGCAATAATGTGGAGGCGGGCCTTGATCTTTCGGCCCCCAACGGCGTCGATGCACCGCTGGGTGAAAGCGGCGGCAACGAGTTCCTCTACGACTCCAACCCGCCTCCGGGATCACCAGCGCCGGGCGAGGCTGCCAATACCGTCAATAGTCGCAATGCGGCGGTGGTGAATCTTTTCTACTGGAGCAACCGTTTCCACGACCTCACCTACGATCTCGGCTTCACCGAGGAGGCGCGAAACTTCCAGAACGACAACTACGGCCACGGCGGCGTTGCCGGCGACCGTATCAGCGCCGAGGCCCAGGACTCATCGGGAACAAACAACGCCAACTTCGCGACACCTGCGGACGGTGGTCGGGGACGCATGCAGATGTACGTCTGGAACAGCCCCACGCCCAGTCGCGATGGCTCCATGGACGCGGACATCATCATTCACGAGTTCGCGCATGGACTCTCCAACCGACTGCACGCCAATGCCTCCGGTCTGGCAAGCAACATGTCGCGCGGAATGGGCGAAGGCTGGGGCGACTACTACGCGCACTCGTTCCTCTCGAGCCCGAGCGATCCGGTCACCTCCATCTACACGACCGGCGGCTATTCGACGTATCAGCTCACCGGCCCCACCGACACCAGCAACTACTACTACGGCATCCGTCGCTTCCCGAAAGCGGTGATGGCCGCGACTGGCGGACCCGGCAATCTGCCGTTCAACCCGCTGACCTTTGCCGACATCGATTCCAATCAGATGGACCTGTCCGACGGCGCCTATCCGCGAGGCCCGGTTGGTAGTGCCACCGCAGACCAGGTGCATAATGCAGGCGAGATCTGGAGCACCATGCTGTGGGAGGCGCGCGGCCAGCTGGTCAACCAGCACGGTGCGCTTGCAGGAAACCAGCGCATGCTGCAGCTGGTCACCGATGGCATGAAGCTGGACCCGGTCAACCCCACCTTCCTTGATGCGCGTGATGCGATCATCGCCGCCGACTGCGCCGCCTACGCCGGTGAAGATGAACTCGCCCTTTGGGACGGCTTTGCCATTCGCGGACTTGGCTTCAGTGCGCAAATCGTGCAGGCCAATTCCCCGGCGCGAGTGGTGGAAGCCTTCGATACGCCCGTTGGTGGCAACCTGCTGGTGGCCGGTACCACCAACCTGAGCTGCAGCCTCGCGCCGCGCAATCCGGTGCCCGGTGAAACGCTCGAGCTGTTGGTGACGTTGAGCAATACATTCTGCGCCACCACGCTCGACAACGTCGTGCTGCAGATCGTGGGCGGAAACTCGGTGGCCGTCGGCAGCATCGCGCCTGGCGGTACCGTCAACGTGCCGATCGAATACAGCATTCCCGGCGGTGCAAGCTGCGGAACCGTGGAGAACCTGGTGTTCGAGGTCAGCAGCGACCGCGGCACGCAAGACTACGGCTACGCCATACCGGTCGGCATCCCCAACATCGGTACGGCGGAATACAGCAACGCAACGCCCGTGGACATCCCCGCCGGACAACCCGGAACGACCAGCGGGCCGGCCGACCCCTACCCATCCACGATCAGCGTCGCTGGCTTCGATCATGTGACCAATCCGGTCACCGGTATCGAGGTCGTGCTGAATGACGTCCACCATAGCTGGTTCAGCGACGTCGACATGTTGCTGGTTGCACCCAACGGCCAAAGCATGGTGATTCTCTCCGATGTCTTTGGCAATACGGACCCTGCGCCGGGTTACAACATCACCATCAGTGATGCTGCAGCGGCGACCGCCGGTACGAGTCCGCCAGCTGGCACCACGCTAAGTGTAAGGCCGACCAATCATGGGGCCGGCGATGCCTTCGACGCCCCCGCCCCCGCCGGACCCTATGCCGAACCAGCACCAGCAGGTGCGGCTACCTTTGCGGATTTCGCCGGCATTGATCCAAACGGCGACTGGGCGCTCTACATTGACGATGACGCGAGTGCGGATTCCGGGCACATGGACGGCGGCTGGACACTGCGCCTGCTGTATTCGCAGCCACCGATCTGCGAAGACTGCCCGCTGACGCTGGGCGGCAACCTGACCGGCCTCGCCGCCGGCAACAGCGTGACCCTGCAGAACAATGGCGGCAATGACCTGCTGCTCAATGCCGATGGCGGCTTCGCGTTTGCCGGCAATGTCCAGCCGGGTGACGGCTACGACGTCAGCGTGTCGCAGCAGCCGGTCACGGTGCCGCAGCTTTGTTCTGTGGCCGATGGTTCGGGCACGGTGGGCGCGGACAACGTGACCAGCATCCAGGTCACCTGCGTCAACACCTACAGGATCGGTGGCACCCTGACCGGCCTGGCAGGTGGCGCCACCGTCACGCTGCAGAACAACGGCGGGGACGATCTGATGCTGGGCGCAGACGGCGCCTTCAGCTTCGCGACACGCATTGCCGACGGTAACGACTACGCGGTAACGGTCAGCGTCCAGCCCAGCAGCCCCGACCAGCTGTGCAGCGTCACCAGTGGCAACGGCACGGTCGCCTCCGCCGATGTCAACAGCATCAGCGTTGACTGCATCAGCCTTTACTCGATTGGCGGCAACCTCAGTGGTCTGGCTGCCGGCAACTCCGTCACGCTGCAGAACAATGGTGGCGACGACCTGCTGCTGAGCAACAATGGCGGGTTCGCGTTTTCGACCAAACTGCTCGACGGCAGCAGCTATCTGGCCAGCGTTTCCGTACAGCCGAGCAGCCCCAGCCAGACCTGCACAGTCAGCGCGGGCAACGGAACGCTGGCCGGTGCGGACGTCACCAACGTCAGCGTTTCGTGCGTGGTGGACAGCTTCAACGTCGGCGGACAGGCCAGCGGTCTTCTCGGCGGGGAAACTGTCGAGCTGCAGCTGAACGGCGGCGAGACGCTCGTTGTCAGCGCCAATGGAAGCTTTGCGTTTGCCGGCCAGCTGCTGGATGAAGCCCCGTATGCCGTCACACTGACATCCAGCTCACTCCAGCCTGACCGCTTCTGCCGCCTGTCAAACGCTGCAGGCACGGTGATGGCGGCGGACGTTGGCAACATCACTCTGGAATGCGTCGCCACTGCGATCTTCGCTGACGGCTACGAATAGTTCCGCACGCCCGGGCCACCGTCGAAACCGGTGGCCCGGGAAAATTGCTGATCACGGCCGACGCCTGCGACCGGCCTCCGACGCAAGACAGTCTCATGCGCCACGATGCCCGGGACTCGCACCTACCTCCTTTGCCGGTTGGCATCGCGTCGCAGCGTCCGGACCGCGCCAGCCGTATCGACCCCCACCACGACTGCGCCGCCGTCACACACTTCGCGTCATCGGTGTAGACTGGCCCGAGGGGGTATGCCGTGACTGAGGTTTCCGTCACCGAAAGCGTTTGTAGCGCGCCGTCGTGGAAGGTCCTGATCGTCGACGACGAGCCCGAGGTCCACCAGGTCACGCGCCTGGTGCTCGGCGGCGTCAGATTCGAGGCCCGGCCACTCGAACTGATCTCGGCGTACAGCGCTGCGGATGCCCGTGAAGCAATGTCCGAGCACACCGACATCGCGGTGATGCTGCTGGACGTGGTCATGGAGACCGAAAATGCCGGACTCGACCTGGTCCGCATGGTGCGCGAGGAACTGGGCAATCGCCAGATGCGGATTGTCCTTCGCACCGGACAGCCCGGCCAGGCACCGGAAAGCGAGATCATCCGCAACTACGACATCAACGATTACAAGGAAAAGACCGAGCTCACCGCGCAGCGACTCTCTACCACCTTGTTCGCGGCACTACGTGGCTATCGTGACCTGGTCACGATCGAAAAGAGCAAACACGGCATGGAACAGATCCTGCGGGCGTCGACTGAGGTCTTCTCGCAACGCGAGAGTGCCGGATTTGCGGCCAGCGTTCTTCGTCAGCTGCCAGGCCTGACGCGCGAAGGCGGCGCGCACCTGCTGTGCCGGGTTGATCACGACACCAGCAGCCCAAACCGGTTTCCCATCACGTTGGCCACCGACAAGCACGCCGACAAGATCGGAGCCACGGCAGATCAGGTGTTGCCTCTGGCCTGTCTGGAGTCCATGCATCGTGCGATGCGCAAGCGTCGGCATGTCTTTGCCGATGACCACTATGTGCTGCATTTCATGGACAGCGAAGAGCGGGAGAGCCTGTTCTGCGTTGGCGACAGCGGCGGGCTTGAGGAGATGGAGCGCAAGCTGGTTGAGGTGTTCTCCGCCAACGTGTCGATTGCCTTCGACAATCTTCACCTGCATCAGGAACTGGTCGAAAGCCAGCTGGACATGATCTGGCTGCTGGCCGGGGCTGCCGAGACGCGGTCGCGGGAAACTGCCAACCACGTAAAGCGCGTGGGGCTGCTCTCGGAAATGCTGGCACGCGGCTGCGGACTGGACGACAAGGCCGCCGAGGCGCTGCGCCTGGCCGCGCCGCTGCATGACATCGGCAAGATCGGCATACCGGACTCGATCCTCAACAAACCGGGCGCTCACACGCCGGAGGAGTCGGTGATCATGCGCAGTCATGCGCGCATCGGCTCCCAGCTTCTCGGCAGCTCGCGACGCCCGCTGCTGCAGCTGGCCTCGCGCATCTGCCTGGAACACCATGAGAACTGGGACGGCTCCGGCTACCCGAACGGGCTTCGTGGCGACGACATCAGCCTTGAGGGTCGGATCGTCGCGGTTGCCGATGTTTTCGATGCGCTTGGCAGCTCGCGCTGCTACAAGGATCCGTGGACCCTGGTCAGTATCCGCCGCTTTTTCAGCGATCAGAGCGGCCGCAAGTTCGATCCGGAGCTGGTGAACCTGCTGTTCGATGGCTGGGACGAAGCGCAGACCCTGCGTGAGCGTTTTCCGGACGACTGATCGCAATCATTCGGTGGCTGTCCGCGGCGCGGGCGCCGACTCGCCGGCCGACGCCTCCACAAGCATCGGAATGCGGATGCTGAAGCGGGTGCCGCGATCCGGCGCTGTCTCGCACTCGATACTGCCACCCATTCCCTGCACCACGAGGTTGTAGACGATGTGCAATCCCAGACCTGACCCACCCTGCCCGCGCCGAGTGGTGAAGAAGGGCTCGAAGATGTGCCGACGCACCTCTTCGGTCATACCGCAACCGTCGTCCGAGTATTCCAGCCACCAGTGGTCATCGACGCGCCGTACCACGATCCGGATCCGTCCGTCATTGCGCCTGGCAAAACCGTGGATCAGGGAGTTCATCACCAGATTGACAATGATCTGGTAGATCGCGCCGGGGTGGGTCAGCACCACCAGGCCCGACTCCACGTCCTTCTCCACGCGTTGCGGGTGGCGCTTCAGCGTTGGCTGCAGGGAAAGAAGAACCTCGTCGAGGTAGGCACTCACATCGATGCGGCGCGGTGCTTCGCTGGCCTGATCGACAGCAACCTGCTTGAAGCTCCTGATCATGCGATCGGCCCGCTGAAGATTGCGGAGAACGATACCGCTGCCATCCACCAGGGTCGCCCGAAACGCCGCAAAGTCTGCCGCAGCCACCTCGCCCGATTCGAGCTTGTGGGCGAACTCCCGCGCCTGTTGCTCCAGATGCGAGGCCGCAGTAACACCAACGCCCAGCGGCGTATTCACTTCGTGAGCGACGCCAGCTACCAGACTGCCCAGCGCTGCCAGCTTTTCCGATTCAACCAGCTGGTGCTGGGTCAGCTTGAGCTGCTCGATGGTGCTCACCAGCTCCTTGTTGACCGACTGCAGATCGGCCGTACGCTGCTCGACGCGCCGCTCCAGCTCCTGATTGATGCGCTGCAGCGTCTGCTCGTACGCCCGAAGTTCGGTGATGTCCTCGGTGATGCCGGCCATGCGCTGCGGCCGTCCGGCGCTGTCGTGCTGAACGCTGCGGCCACGAGTCCGGACCCAGCACCAGTCCGGCCCGACATCAATGGCAAGCCGATAGCTGCAGTCGAACTCCTCGCTATTGCCACGCAGATGGCGCCGGAGCCGGTCAACGAACGTGGCACGGTCCTCGGGGTGGATGCGCGCCCGAAACTCGTTGAAAGGCAGTGATTCGCGTTCGCGCCGGGTACCGGGGTGACGCAATGGATTGACCCTTACCAGCCGCCTGACGCGCAGGTCTGCATCCCAGAATTCATCGCCCGTACCCCATAGGGCCAGCTTGAGCCGTTCTTCGCTCTCGGCCAGGTCCGCCTGAGCCCGCGCACGCTCCGCGCTGCGCTGTCGCCGATTCCAGCCGACCCAGGCAAACGGCAGCAGCACTGCCAGAACAAACGCTGTCCGCGCCCAGTTGCTTTGCCACCACAGCGGCGCCAGATGCACGTCCAGCACGCGCTCTGGTCCGTAGTCCTGACCCGGATAGCGAGCGCGAAGGTGCAGCTCGTAGCTTCCGGGCGACAGGTGCGGATAGCCGGCATTGCGCTGACGAGGCGTTGCATCGATCCATGTGTGATCCAGTGGATCCAGGCGATAGCTGTACTCGACAAGATCCGGTGCCGCGAAGGCCAGTGCCGAGAAGCTGAATCCGAGTCCGCCCGCGCCCGCCTTAAGCCACAACTGGTCGCGACCACCGTCTCCGGCCGGCTGCAGGCGCCAGCCCGAGCCGGGCGAGCCGGGTGATGACTGGAAGACTCGGATGTCGGTAATCACCGGCGGCTTCAGCGGCGCCCGTTCGGTCACCCGTCCGGGGAGGAACACCGTGACGCCGCTCAGTCCTCCCAGCACCATTCGACCATCCGCCAGACGCGTACCTGCCTCGATAAAGTAGCCGCCGCTCTGGACACCTGCCCGGTCGCCGAAGTTCACAACCCGGCCAGTTGTCGGATCGAGCCGGCTGACGCCCTGGGTTGTGGAAAACCAGATGCGGCCCCGGTCATCTTCGAGGATGCTGCCGATGGCCTGCGCCGCCAGACCCTCCCGGTGCGTGTAGCTGCTGGCGTGAAAGCGGCCGTCTGCGAGGGCCTGCAGCCGCAGCAGACCGTTGCCCTGCGTCCCGATCCAGAGGTCACCGCTGCGCGTCTCGGTCATGGTCGAGACAGCTCCAAGGGTCGCTTCCAGCGGTGAATCCAGCAGATCCTCCAGTGCCGTGAATTGACCGCTGGCGCGATCCAGTCGTGCCAGCGAGCCCGGGAAACCGCCCACCCACAGACTCCCGCGCGTGGACTCGAACACCACGCCGATCCCGCGTCCGGGCAGCCCGTGCGCTGCGGCCGGGTCGAAGCGATAGCGGCGCCATTCGCTGCAGTCGCGGCACAGCGCATCCATGCCGTCCTCACGGTAGCCAACCCACAGCGTTCCGCTGCGGTCGAGGGACATCGACTGCACTTCCTTGCCACCAGGCCGCGTGGGATCGCCGGGAACAGGCGGGAAATGCTCGAAGTGCGTCGAGCCGGCCGCAAGTCGATCCAGGCCGGCATCGACGAACCCGATCCACAGGTCACCCTCGGGGGTTCGCACCACGTCCTGAACCTTGTTGCTGGCAATGCTCGCCGAATCGTCGTCGTCATGCACAAAGCGCCGGATGACGCCGCGGTCCGGATCGAGTCGCACCAGGCCACCGCCTTCCTGCACGCCGAGCCAGACGCCACCCTCGCCGTCAGCCACGACGCTCCGTACCGCGTTGCCAGGCAGGCTGCGCGGCTCCCCTGGAACGTGGCGGAACTCCTGGAATGCTTCCGATCCCGGCAGGTGAACGTTCAGACCGCTGAGCCAGGTGCCGATCCAGACCACGCCGTCGCGACCCTGAAACAAGGCGTGCACACGATCCGACGCCAGACCGTCACGCTGCTGGTCATCGCGGCGCCAGCGGTGCGGTGGTTCATCATGCCCATCGATTCGTGACAGTCCGGTGTAGGTGCCGACCCAGAGCCGTTGTTCACGGTCGAGCAGCAGCGCGCGGATATCGTTCCCCGCCAGTCCCTGTTGCCTGTCCAACCGCCGCAGCAGGCGCCCGTCCTCGTCGAATTCGAACAGACCATCCGCGACGGTGCCGATCCACAGCCGTCCGTCTTCAGCACGGGCAAGGCTCTGCACATCGACGTCGGCCAGCTCGGACAAGCGCAGCCAGGGCGCCAGGTGCGAATCGGCGACGCGCCCCTGCCAGAGTCCTCCGCTGCTTCCTGCCAGCAGCCTGCCGCCGGGCATCGCCAGAAGCGTGCGGATCTGCACGTCATCCGGCACCGCAATACTCTGGAAGCGGCTGCCGCCCGGAGCCCGACGCTGCAACCGGTTCCGACCACTGGCAACCCAGATGCTTCCGTCGTCGGTTTCCGCAAGGGCCTGTACCTGGAGGTTGGCCACCGCATCCGCCCGCCCCGCGCCCACCGGGAAATTGTGGAAGCTGAGGGTTGCCGCATCGAAACGCCCGAGACCACCGGCCTGCGTCCCCACCCAGAGGACTCCGTGCCGATCAATCAGCAGCGCTGTCACGTGGTTGTCCGACAGGGACCGGGGGTCGCGCGGGTCATGCCTGAATACGCGGAACTCTTCGCCGTCGTAGCGGTTCAGCCCATCCTGCGTACCAACCCAGAGAAACCCGTTCCGATCCTGCGCCAGGGCCCTGGCCGTCGCCTGCGACAGGCCGGCCTCAACCCCGAGCCGCTGGAAGCGAACGCTGCTGCGCCCGGGCACATCCAGCGAACTGACGCCCCGGGAGCGGTCCGGAGCGGCCAGCAGGGCGACGCCGATGAACAGCGCTGCCAGGACAGAGCCATGACGGCGAAACATGCCGCAGGCTAACAGGTTGCATTCCGCGCCGTCACGGCCCGCCGCAGCACGCGCGAGGCCCCGGTTTGCGGCACCGCAGCATAGGGGGTGATAATCGGATGGTTCGGCTGATGCCGCCGGCCCAGGGTCGCGAGGCGTCAGCATCACCCATCGACGTGGAGCAAGACATGAGCAAGATCGTGATCACCGGCGCCAAGCGCACCGCCATCGGTTCCTTCCAGGGGCAGTTCAACGGCGTACCGACCACCAAGCTCGGTGCCGTGGCCATCTCGGCGGCGCTGGCGGATGCGGGCATCGCCGGCGACAAGGTGTCGGAAGTGATCATGGGTTGCGTACTGCCGGCCAACCTTGGCCAGGCACCGGCCCGACAGGCAGCGCTCGCAGCCGATATCCCGAAGCAGGTCGGTTGCACCACGATCAACAAGGTCTGCGGCAGCGGGATGAAGGCGATCATGCTCGGCCACGACCTGATCAAGGCCGGATCGGCCGAGGTCGTTGTCGCCGGCGGCATGGAGTCGATGACCAACGCGCCGCACATGCTGGTCGCGCGCGACGGTATTCGCTACGGCAATGCTGAGATGGTCGATCACATGGCTTGGGACGGCCTCACCAATCCCTACGACGGCCAGGCGATGGGCGTATTCGGTGAAATGTGCGTCGACAAGCTCGGCTTCACCCGCGAGCAGCAGGATGAATTCAGCGCCGAAAGCGTGAAACGCGCGCAGGCTGCCATCGCGTCCGGCGCGTTCAAGGCCGAAGTCGCGTCAGTGAGCATCGCCACGCGAAAGGGCGAAGTGGTCATCGACACCGACGAGGAGCCGGGCCGCAGCAAGCTCGACAAGATCCCGACCCTGCGTCCGGCATTCAAGAAGGACGGCACGATCACCGCCGCCAGCTCATCGAAAATTTCCGACGGCGCCGCCGCCACCGTGCTGATGAGCGAGGACACCGCAAAGGCCACTGGCACGGCCATCCGCGCCGCGATTGCCGGTCATGCCACCGTTGCCCAGGAACCGGAGTGGTTCACCACGGCACCGGTGGCGGTCATCGACAAGCTGCTCAAGCAGCTCGGCTGGTCAGCAGATGATGTCGATCTGTTCGAGATCAACGAAGCCTTCGCCTGCGTCGCGATGGCACCGATGAAGGAACTGGGCATCTCGCACGACCGGCTCAACGTAAACGGCGGCGCCTGTGCGCTCGGCCATCCCATTGGCGCCACCGGCACCCGTCTTGTGGTTACCCTGCTGCACGCCATGGAAGCCCGGAACGCGAAGCGCGGCCTTGCTGCCCTGTGCATCGGCGGTGGTGAAGCAACCGCCATCGCCATCGAGCGCGACTAGAGCCTGTTGACGCGATGGAGACAGGCCCTGAAAGCTGAATGGCGACTTGACTCCGATGACCAATGGGGGATGATGTTGCCGGCCCTGTTCGGGCGCCACCCCAATTCGAAATCCCTGCAAGGAGTCGCCAATGTCACTGAACAAGACACTGCTGGTCACAGCACTCGCCCTCGGTCTCGCCGCCTGCCAGAACCAGGCTGATCAAGCGGCGGACGCTCGCCAGGAGGCGGCTGAAAAGATCAAGGATGCCGCTACCGCCACCAAGGACGCGATGAAGGAGTCCGCCGCGGAAGTCAAGGAAGCCGCTTCCGACGCGATGGATGCCGCAGGCGATGCCATGGATGACGCGACGGATGCGGCTTCCGGTGCCATGGATGCAGCCGGCGATGCGATGGACGATGCCAAGGCTGCCGCTGGCGGCGCCATGGATGCGGCAAAGGATGCAGCCGGCGATGCCATGGACGGTGCCAAGGCTGCCGCTGGTGACGCCATGGATGCGGCAAAGGATGCAGCCGGTGATGCCATGGATGGTGCCAAGGCTGCCGCTGGTGACGCCGTGGACGCCGCCAAGGACAAGGCTGGCGACATGGTGGAAGGTGCCAAGGACGCGGCCGAGGAGAAGAAGGACGAGATGGTCGAGGAAGCCAAGGACAAGGCTGCCGATGCAGCCGGCGGCTGATCGCCACCCATCGTCTCAAGACGACGTTTCAAGACGAAAGGCGCGCCCCACGGCGCGCCTTTCGCGTTTTCGGAGATGCGCGCGACGACCGCGCTCAGGCGCGTCCAGAATCGTCCACTGCGGCCCGCACCGGCACGCTCCCGTACAATCCGTCTCCAGTCACACGCCACGCACTCATGCCATGACCGTCATCCATAGCAAACTCGATCCGCGCTCCCGGGAATTCGGCGAAAACAGCGAACAGCTGAAGTCACTGGTCGCCGATCTGGACGAACAACTGGCGCGGGTCGCGCTGGGCGGCGGCGACAAGGCGCGCGAGAAGCACCTGTCGCGCGACAAGCTGTTGCCGCGTGATCGGATCAGCGCCCTGCTCGATCCGGGTTCGCCCTTCCTCGAGCTGTGCCCGCTGGCCGCGCATGGCCTGTATGAGGACGCCGCGCCCTCCGCCGGCATCATTGCCGGCATTGGTCGCGTCAACGGGCAGGAAGTCGTGGTCGTCGCCAACGATGCGACGGTCAAGGGCGGCACCTATTTCCCGATGACGGTAAAAAAGCACCTGCGCGCGCAGCAAGTGGCGCTGGAGAACCGCCTGCCCTGCGTCTATCTGGTCGATTCTGGCGGTGCCTTCCTGCCGCTACAGGATGAAGTGTTCCCGGACCGCGAGCATTTCGGCCGCATCTTCTACAA
>JAGRJX010000388.1:708-1808 GCA_020442545.1 Lysobacterales bacterium | reverse complement strand
CCTACCAGGAGTTCAACTACGCCATCCAGGTGGCGCCGCCGAATAGCGCGGCGCTTCGACATGCCCACTGGGGCTTCGGCTGGGGCGCGCTGCGCGCGGGTGACTATCCGCGGGCAGTTGGCGAATGGCTGCTGGCCCAGCAGGGCTACGACGGCCATCCGAGCTGGGTGCCGTGGAGCATGGCCATTGCGCTCTGGGCAAAGGGCGACCATGACCTCGCCCTGCAGTACTGGGAGGCGGCGGTGCGCAGCGATGCCAACCGCTGGGCGTCGACGCGCGGTCTTGATCGGGAAATGGCGGACTGGCAGCCCGAGGAGCGCAACATTGCGCAGGAGCTGCATGCCGAATGGAAGCGTCGCCTTTCCAACCGCAACTGACCGCGAATTTGGCGCTTCGTCTACGGCGTCCGCGACCGGGCCGCAGCACTTCCCCTCGCCCGGTATGGCGCTCCGGGTCATGCGTCTCATGCATGACCCTCACACGGCGAATCGGGTAGGCTCGACGCAGGGGACGAGGAGTGAGTCGGCAATGAGCATCGGCAAACTGACCGTGATGGTGGTGGAGGATCACGGCTTCCAGCGGCGCATGGCAATGCGCCTTCTGGGTGAGCTCGGTTTGGACCAGGTGCTGGAGGCGGCAGATGGCCACCAGGCGCTGGAACAGCTGACCGGCATGGCGGTGGTTCCCGAAGTGCTGCTGGTCGATCTCGACATGCCCGGCATGGATGGCATCGAGTTCATCGGCCACGTGGCGGAAAAGAAACTGGCGCGTGCGGTAGTCGTGGCCAGTGCGCTGGAACCAGCGCTGCTCAACACCGTGCAGACCATGGCACGTGCCTACGGCTTGCGGGTTCTGGCGGCTGTCGAAAAGCCGATGACCGCCCGCAAGCTGGCCGACGCCCTCTCGCTGTTTGATGCGGTCGTTGATGCTCCGGTGGAGGACGGCGTCGAGGAGATCACGGCGGCAGACATCCTGGCCGGCATTGACCATGACGAGTTCGTCCCGTTCTTTCAGCCGCAGGTCGAGCTGACCAACGGCAGGGTGACCGGCGTGGAAGCGCTGGCACGCTGGAGAAGGCCCGACGGCAGCGTGGTGCGGCC
>JAGRJX010000388.1:0-612 GCA_020442545.1 Lysobacterales bacterium | reverse complement strand
GCCTGGAAGGTGCGCTGGGCGCGCGACAATCTGCATCTCAAGATTTCGGTCAACGTGTCGATGCTCAATCTGGCCGATGTTGCTGCTGCTGATCGCTACCAGAACATCGTGCAGAGCCACGGCGTTGATCCGCACGATGTGGTGCTGGAGATCACCGAAAGCTCGGTGATGGGCGAGGCGGCCAGCGCA
The DNA here is from genome assembly GCA_020442545.1 of Lysobacterales bacterium. Lineage (GTDB taxonomy): Bacteria > Pseudomonadota > Gammaproteobacteria > Xanthomonadales > Xanthomonadaceae > JACKOX01. The sequence goes on along the minus strand of JAGRJX010000388.1, from coordinate 423 downwards.
CTCAACGTGCTGGCGCGCCTGCGATTGAAGGGCTTCGGCCTCAGCATCGATGACTTCGGCACCGGCTACTCTTCGTTGGCGCAGTTGTCGCACATCCCGTTCACCGAGCTGAAGATTGACCAGAGCTTCGTCACCGGCGCGCCTTCGCAGCCGCGCAAGCGGGCGGTGATCGAGGCCAGTCTGGAGCTGGCCCGCAAGCTCGATCTTCGCGTGGTCGGCGAGGGTGTCGAAACCGTCGATGAGTGGCAGATGCTGGCCGAGCTGGGCTGCACGCTGGCACAGGGCTATCTGGTGGCCAAGCCGACGCCGGGCGATCGCGTATCCGATGTGGTCGGACACTGGCGGCGCCCGGGGGTGTGACCAACCCATGACGCCGTCCAGCGGCCGCTTCAGCATCCGCTTCCAGTTGCTGCTGCTGTTCGG
>JAGRJX010000115.1 GCA_020442545.1 Lysobacterales bacterium | reverse complement strand
CGAGGAGTTCCCATCAACTGTTGCGCATCAGAGTTGAATCCGCCAACCCACCAAAGCTTTCGCAATCAATGGTCAGACTGCTTTTGCAACCTCGACGATTTTCTCGATGGTAAAGCCAAAGTACTTGAACAGGTCGCCCGCCGGTGCGCTGGCTCCGAAGGTCGTCATGCCGATCACCGCACCGTCGAGCCCGACGTACTTGCGCCAGTAGTCGGCTGTCGCCGCTTCGATGGCGATGCGGCGACGCTTGCCGGCCGGCAGCACCGATTCGCGATATTCCGCCGGCTGCGCGTCGAAGGCTTCGCAGCAGGGCATGGACACGACGCGCGAACCGATGCCTTCCGCCGCCAGCGCGCGATGCGCGTCCATGGCGAGACCGACTTCGCTGCCGGTGGCGATCAGGATCAGTTCGAAGTCGCCGCTGTCCGGCTCGGCCAGCACGTAGCCGCCACGCGCGATGTTCGCCAGCTTGTCGGCGTTGCGCGGCTGGTGCGGCAGGTTCTGGCGGCTGAAGATCAGGCAGGCCGGGCCATCGCGACGCTCGATGGCAGCCTTCCAGCTCACGGCGGATTCGACGGCATCGCAGGGACGCCAGACGTGGTTGTTCGGGATGTAGCGCAGGCTGGCCAGATGCTCGACCGGCTGATGCGTGGGGCCGTCCTCACCGAGGCCGATCGAGTCGTGCGTGTAGACGTGGATCGCCGCCGCCGGGATCAGCGCCGACATGCGCACGGCGTTACGCGCATAGTCGCTGAACACCAGGAAGGTGGCGTCGTAGGGCACGAAACCGCCATGCAGCGCGAGGCCGTTGCTGATCGCGCTCATGCCGAATTCGCGCACGCCGTAGTAGACGTAATTGGCGTCCGTCGACTCGCTGTTGACGTCGGAGGAGCCCTTCCAGATGGTCAGGTTGGAGCCGGCCAGATCCGCCGAACCACCAATCAGTTCCGGCAGCAGCGGACCGAAAGCATCCAGCGCCATCTGCGAGGCCTTGCGTGAAGCAACCGTCGGGCCCTCTTCCTGCAGGCGCGCTATGTAGGCATCGGCGTCTGCGCTGAAATTAACCGGCAGCTCGCCACTGAGGCGACGCTGGAATTCATCAGCCAGTTCGGGATGCTCGGCCTGGTAGCGGTCGAAGCGCGATTGCCAGTCGTTCTCGCGCTTCGCACCGGCGTCGCGGGCCAGCCAGCCATCACGGATATCCCGAGGCACCTCGAAAGCCGGATATTCCCAGCCCAGCGCCTTGCGCGTGGCGGCGATTTCATCGTCGCCCAGCGGCGCGCCGTGCGTCGCTTCAGTGCCGGCCTTGTTCGGCGATCCGAAGCCGATCACGGTGCGGCAGCAGATCAGCGTCGGGCGCTCGCTTTCCGCCTGTGCGGTGCGGATCGCCTGCTGGATTTCCTCGGGATCATGGCCATCGACGCCGCGTATCACCTGCCAGCCATAGGCTTCGAAACGCGCCGGCGTGTTGTCGGTAAACCAGCCTCCGACCTCACCGTCGATGCTGATGCCGTTGTCGTCCCAGAA
>JAGRJX010000114.1:2317-8475 GCA_020442545.1 Lysobacterales bacterium | reverse complement strand
TGCGAATCAGAGTTGAATCCGCCCAGGCTTCATTCCCGGCCGGTCCCTGCCAATTCCTTCGCTCGCGCTGATTTGATGAAGACGATCCTGTTTCGACGTGACTTTCGCGGACCAACCGGTGGACACCTCAAGGTCTGGGACTATTTTTGTCATGTGCTGGCCTCTGCTCGATATCGGCCGCAGATTTACCTGACGCCTTCCTCGGTCAGGGAGGCAGTCAACCCTTGGGCGTCGGCGAACTGCAGAACGCTGGAGAATTGGAATCCAGCATCTGCCGGCGCGCTGTTCCTGGCTGGCCTTGACTGGGAAGCACTGCCGCACTGCGAGCGGCGGACACCCGGGCGACCTGTCATAAACCTGATTCAGGGGATGAGGCACCTTGATCCGCAAGACCCGAGACATGCATTCCTCGAGTATCCGGCTGTGCGGATTTGTGTGAGTCGAGCGATCAAGCGGCGGCTGGATGCCTGTGATCAGGTGCGTGGGCCGGTCATACACGTGCATGCTGGCATTCCGTTCATCGATCAGGCGCAAGTCTGGGCTGAGGGAGTGGCAAAGAAGTTCGACCACGATGTTTTCATCGTCGCGCTCAAGCGCAGAAGTGTTGGCAAGGCGGTTGCCGAGGAACTGAGACGTTGTGGGTGGAGGGTGGACATCTTGACGTCGTGGGTGGAGCGCGAGCAGTTTCTCTCACGCCTGCGGGCTGGCAAAGTCGTTGTCACGCTGCCATTGAGCTTCGAGGGCCTCTATCTCCCCGCGCTGGAGGCGATGATGGCAGGTTCCCTGCTGGTATTTCCGAAGGTGGAGGCGGCAACGGACTACGCCGAAGATGGATCGAATTGCCATCTTTGCGACCATTCCGTCGAGTCGATCGTGCAGACGGTGGATCGTGCCCTTGGGATGTCGCCAGCGGAAGCAAACCAGATGCGGCAGTCGGCGATCGAGACCACGAAACGGTTTTCGCTTGACCGGGAGCGACGAGAGTTTCTTGAAGTGTTGGACAATCTGGACGCAATTTGGAGAACGGTGTGAGCGATTGGGATGTCATCCTGACCGGCCTGCCTCGCAGTGGAACCAACTTGACCTGCACACTCCTGAATCAGGTCGACAATACCGTCGCACTGGCTGAACCGATGAACGTTGGCGAACTCGCACGTGCGGAATGTCGAGTCGAGTATGTCAGACGATTCTTGGGGCAACAGCGCGCCACCCTGCAATGCGATGGCACGGCTCTGACAAGACACCGAGGAGGTGTGGTTCGGGACAACTTCTTTTCCGACAATGCCGAAGAAGACGGGCTTCGCCATTCGAAATCGGTGCGCGAATACATCCGCTTCGACAAACAGCTCGACTCGGAACCAGTTATCGCCGTCAAACACCCTTCGGTATTCAGTGCCCTTCTTCCAGAGTTCTATGGATTTTTTCGTTGCTTTGCGCTGGTGCGGAATCCGGTATCGGTTCTGGCTTCATGGAACGCAAATTCGATGAAGGTACGTGATGGGCGTGCGCCAGCAGCTGAAAATGTAGACACATCGCTCCGCCGAAAACTGGATGCTACGGCTGATCGGATTGATCGACAGCTAGTTCTTTTGGATTGGTTCTTTGGTCAATTTTTCAAGTGGCTTCCCGATCAGAACATTGTTCGCTACGAGAATCTGATTGAATCCCGTGGCGGGGCGTTGTCGGTGATTGTCCCCGCCGCTCAAAAACTTGACGTTCCCCTTGAGAGCCGCAATACGAATTCGTTGTACGGATGGAAGAAGCTGCGCCCCGTTTTCGACCGCCTGATGCAAACTGATGGTGCGTTCTGGCATTTTTACAGTGTTACTGACGTTCGGCGCGTTCTGGACGCGGCGGGAGCTGGATCTGAATGATCGATTTTCTCGGTATCGGCGCGCAGAAATGCGGCACTACGTGGCTGTACCGAATGCTTGAAACGCACCCTGCGCTATCGTTTCCGGCAGGCAAGGAGGTTCATTTTTGGGATCGTGAAAAGCGTCCCCATACGGCGACGTACCAGAATCAGTTTCCGTCCGTTCCCGGCATCCTCAATGGGGAAATCACCCCGGCATATGCGATGCTTTCGTTGCCGACTATACAAGAGCTTCATGCAGTCAATCCGGGGTTGCGGGTGCTGTACAGCATGCGAAACCCGATGGATCGAGCCTGGTCGTCTGCTTGCATGGCGTTGCGTCGCGCTGAGTTAACTATAGAGGAAGCGTCGGACCAGTGGTTTATTGACCACTTCAACTCTGTTGGATCACTGAAACGTGGAGACTATGAGGGTTGTCTGCGTAACTGGCGATCAGTGTTTGACCAGAAGTCGATTCTGCTGGTTCGTTTCGACGACATCGTCAAGCAACCGGCTGTCGTATTGTCTTCCTGTGCCGTCCACCTTGGCGTAGATCCGAATGCCTTTCCCCAGCGAACGATTGACATGATGGCTGAGAAGGTTTTTGCAGGTGCCGGGTTACCTCTCAGGCCTTCCTTGTTGCCCGAGCTGGCTCGTATATACCGCCCACGAGTAGAGGCCCTGCAGGACTATCTTGATTGGGATCTTTCAAACTGGTTTCAGGTGTCTTCGTCGAACGAAGCTGCTCGATAAATCGGTCAAGTCAGCCCGCCACTTCTTCCGAGACGTTGTCCCTGGCGTGTCTGCGTTCCCGTCTCCAGTTGATTGAGGAGAGGCGCGCCGTGGTCCGGCAGTAGCACGATCACGGTCGAACCCATGTTGAATCGCGCCAATTCCGCGCCCCGCTCGAGTTGGATGTTGGCTTCGCGGTAGTCCCGGGTGGTGATGCGGTGGGCGTAGGGCGGGACTTCGGGGCCGCGCCAGACGGTTTCGATGCCGGAGACGAGCAGGGCGCCGACCATGACCACGGCCATCGGGCCGAAGTCGGTGTCGAAGTGGCACACCAGACGTTCGTTGCGGGCGAACAGGCGCGGAATGCCATCGACGGCGAAGGGCGCGACGCTGAACAGATGGCCGGGAATGTGCACCGTTTCGCGCAGCTTGCCGCTCCACGGCATGTGCACGCGGTGGTAGTCGCGCGGCGACAGGTAGATAGTGGCGAACTGGCCGTCCGTGAACGGCGCGGCGGCTTCGGCGTCGCCCAGCAGTTCTTCGGTGGTGAATGACTGGCCCTTGGCCTGGAAGATGCGGCCGTTCTCGATCTTGCCAATCTGGCTGATGCGACCGTCGGCAGGCATCAGGATGGCGTTCGGGTCGGGGTCGAGAGGGCGGGCGCCCGCTTTCATCGCCCGGGTGAAGAAGGCGTTGAAGCTGGCATAGGCGTCGAGATCGGCTTCCGCCGCTTCGTCCATGTTGACGTCGTAGGCCTTGACGATGCGACGGATCAGCAGGTTCTTCAGCCAGCGAATCCTGCTATGGGTGACCTGGCGCACCGTCCATGACAGCAGCCGGTGCGGGAGGATGTATTGCAGGACGAGGGCGGGGCTCACGTGGCGGCGTGCCTTACTTGGATGTCGTGGATTGCGTCAGCGCCACCATGTCGGCGGCGATGGCGGCAGGGTCGAGTGGCGGACGGATGAGGCCGGCTCGGCGGCCCTGAGGGTCGATCAGCACGATGCTGGCGGAATGCTGGACTTCGTAGTCGCCTTCGATGCCGGTGTCCAAAGGCTCCTTGGCAAAGACCATGCCCATGCTGCGGGCCATTGGCTGCAGGACGGTGTCGTCATTGGTGCCGCCGAGAAAGGCCTTGTCGAAGTAGGTGGCGTATTCCGTCGTGCGCTTGGGACTGTCGCGTTCCGGGTCGACCGAGACGAACAAGACTGCCGGTCGCTGTGATGCATCGAGCTCCTTGTCCCAGAGCCTGGCTGCTTCGGCCAGACGTGCCAGCGTGGTCGGGCAGATGTCCGGGCAGTGGGTGAAGCCGAAAAAGATCATGGCCCAGCGGCCCTTGAACTGCTCGGGGGTGATTAGCGAGCCATTCGGTCCCTTCAGTTCGAAGGCTTGCAGCGGCAAGGGCGAAGGGAAAAGCCTCACCGTTTGCAGACTGCCGGGATCATGGCTGTCGCTGGCGTCGCCGGAGAAGTGTTGCTGGCTCAGCCAGAAGCCGAGTCCGGCGGTCAGGGCGATGGCCAGGATGATCAGGAACGGGTGCTTGGCACTGCCGGACTGGCGGGCCGGTCGTGGTGTCGGGTGGGATATGTCCATCCGCCTAGTATATCCGCGAGGCATATTGCGCCGCAGGCTGGCCGGTGCATTGGCTATACTGCGCCACCACGACTACCACTGCTGCCAGCCCTGCGATGACCGCCGAACTCGTGACCATCATTGACCTGATCCGCTATGGCGGCAGCCGATTTGCCGAAGCGGATCTCTGCTTTGGCCACAGCTTCGACAATGCGCTGGACGAAGCGACGCAGCTGACGCTGCACGCCCTTCACCTGCCGCATGACATGAATCCGCTGTACGGACAGTCGCACGTCACCGCCGACGAAAAGCAGGATGTGCTGGCGCTGTTCGAGCGGCGCATCGAAGAGCGGGTTCCGGCGGCTTATCTCACCGGCGAGGCCTGGTTTGCCGGCATGGCCTTCAAGTCCGATGCGCGCGCGCTGGTGCCGCGTTCGCCGATCGCCGAGATCATCGAGGCCGGCTTCGAGCCCTGGCTGCACGGTCGTCGTGTGCAGCGCGCCATGGATCTGTGCACCGGATCGGGCTGCATCGGCATCGCCATGGCGGCCTACCATCCGGACTGGCGGGTGGACTGCGTTGACCTCAGCGACGACGCACTGTCGCTGGCGCGAGAGAACCTCGACATGCACCGGCTGGGTGAGCGGGTTCGGCTGATCAAGTCGGACCTGTTCAGCGAGCTGGAAGGCGAGCGCTACGAGCTGATCGTCAGCAATCCGCCGTACGTCACCAACGACGAAGTCGATGCGCTGCCGGGCGAGTACGAGCACGAGCCGGAGATGGGCCTGCGTGCCGGCGACGATGGTCTGGACCTGGTGCTGCGCATCCTGCGTGACGCCCCGGATCACCTCGACGCCGACGGCCTGCTGATTTGCGAGGTCGGCGAGAGCGAGCGGGCACTGGTCGACCTGCTGCCGGCGCTGCCGCTGGCCTGGGTGGAGTTCAAGGTGGGCGCGATGGGCGTGTTCGTGGTCGAGCGCGCGGATCTGATCGCGCATCATGCCGACATCGTTGGACTGATCCAGCAGCGCGAGCAGGCCTGAGGCGTGGCGAGCAACCGCTTCGGGCAACTGTTCTGCGTCACCACGTTCGGTGAAAGCCATGGCCCGGCCATCGGTTGCGTGATCGACGGCTGTCCGCCGGGACTGGACATCTCGGCAGACGAATTTGCGTGCGACCTGGCGCGGCGCGCCACCGGTCGCACGCGGCATACCTCGCAGCGGCGTGAGGCCGACGAGGTGGAAATCCTTTCCGGTGTATACGAAGGCCGGACAACGGGTACGCCGATTGCGCTGCTGATCCGCAACACCGACGCGCGTTCCAAGGACTACGGCAACCTCGCCGAGGTGTTCCGACCCGGTCACGCCGACTACACCTACTGGAAGAAATACGGCATCCGCGACCATCGCGGCGGCGGACGCTCGTCGGCGCGTGAAACCACGATGCGCGTGGCGGCGGCAGTCATCGCCCGCAAATGGCTGGCACAGCAGTACGGCATCCGTATCCGCGGCTGCATGGCGCAGATCGGCGACATCGTGCCGCGCGGTTTCGACTGGGACGAGGTCGAGGGCAATCCGTTCTTCTGGCCCGACGCCAGCATGGTCGACGAGCTGGAGCAGTTCATGGACGGCCTGCGCAAGTCGGGCGATTCGATCGGCGCGCGGATCAACGTGATCGCCGAGAACGTGCCCGCCGGCTGGGGCGAGCCGATCTACGGCAAGCTCGACGGCGAACTGGCGGCGGCGATGATGAGCATCAACGCGGTGAAGGGCGTGGAAGTCGGTGCCGGTTGCGCCTCGGTGGAACAACTGGGCACCGAACATCGCGACGAGATCACGCCGGACGGGTTTCTCGGCAACAATGCCGGCGGCGTGCTCGGCGGCATCTCGACCGGGCAGGACATCATCTGTTCGGTGGCCTTCAAACCCACGTCCAGCCTGCGTCTGCCGGCGCGCAGCGTCGATCTGGACGGCAACGAGGCCGAGGTCGTGACCAAGGGCCG
>JAGRJX010000114.1:0-2227 GCA_020442545.1 Lysobacterales bacterium | reverse complement strand
GCGCAGTGTGGCGATGTGGGTGAGGTCGGCCCGCACATTCCGGGGGCTTGAGGTATCGGGCATATCTCGACCGAGGTTGCCGCCGTCAACGAAGGCAGTCCCAGCAGGGACCGCAGGACGCGAAAACCGGGGCGAGCAGCGCATCTGCCCGCAACTCTGCACGATTTGCGGTTACAGTGCTGCGCTGCAACAACGACCACACTTCCGGGCAAACGACATGTCACAAACCATCGAAAAGCCACGACTCAACGTTGCCATCGTCGGCGCCACCGGCGCGGTCGGCGAAGCATTGCTGACTATCCTTGCCGAACGCAGGTTCCCGATTGGCGAACTGCACCTGCTGGCCAGCGAACGCTCGGCGGGAGAGAGCATTGCCTATGGCGCGCGCCAGCTCACGGTGAAGAACCTCGCCGATTTCGACTTCAAGGGTGTCGATATCGCGTTCTTTTCTGCCGGCGGTTCGGTCTCCCGCGAGCACGCGCCGCGCGCGGCGATGGCCGGTGCCGTGGTCATCGACAACACCTCGGAGTTCCGATACGTCGATGACGTGCCGCTGGTGGTGGCGCAGGTCAACCCCGAAGCGGCCGAAAACCGTCCGCGCGGCATCATCGCCAACCCCAACTGCTCGACCATGCAGCTAATGATGGCCCTGGCGCCGATACACCGTGCCGTCGGCATCGAGCGTATCAACATCGCGACCTACCAGTCCGTGTCCGGGGCAGGGCGGACGGGTATGGACGAGCTGGGTCGGCAAACTGCCGCGCTGCTGAGCTTCAAGACGCCGGAAGCATCAAAGTTTCCGGTGCAGATCGCCTTCAACCTGATTCCGCAGATTGATCATTTTGAGGACAACGGCTACACCCGCGAGGAGATGAAGCTGGTCTGGGAGACGCAGAAGATACTGGCTGATCCGACCATCCGCGTGAATGCCACGGCGGTTCGTGTCCCCGTATTTTTCGGCCACAGTGAGGCCGTGCATCTGGAAACCCGCGAACGCATTGAGGTTGAGACGGTTCGCGAGCTGCTGGCAGCCACGCCGGGCGTCGAACTGGTGGATTCGCGCGAGCCGGGTGGCTATCCGACGCCGGTCACCCACGCGGCCGGAAACGACCCGGTTTACGTCGGCCGGATCCGCGAGGACATTTCGCACCCGAACGGCCTCGATCTCTGGGTAGTAGCGGACAACATCCGCATCGGCGCCGCGCTGAATGCTGTCCAGATAGCTGAACTGCTGGCTGGCTGAAAACCGCACATCCTGTGCAATTCAAGGCAACGGCGTTGCCTTAGGGTCTTGTGTCCGGTACATGCCCGCACACACTCCCGACAAATCAATCGCTTGCGCCATGGGCAAGTCGCCCGGCAAATCGTGGCCGGGGATAGCAGGTGGTTGTCACCGTCCGCTATTGGTAAAAAGCCAGTCGTGATCTATAGTTGGCGCATCGTTGTCATGTTGTTTCTAGCAACCGGGTGACAATGACCGGGCCGGATCGGGACGTATCAGGGGGCGTTACGGGCCGGACGACCACTCGGGACGCATGGGGAGAAGTCACCGTATGAACCGCAAACTCCGTCTTCCGCTGGCGCTTGCCATGGCCCTCGGCAGCAGCCACGCGCTTGCCCTCGGGCTTGGTCAGATCGAAGTTAAATCAGGGCTTTACCAGCCGCTGGACGCGCAGATTCCCGTCCTCAGCACCACGGCGAACGAGGCTGCCAATCTCAAGGTCCGGCTGGCTTCCGCAGAGGACTTCGCTCGCGTGGGGCTCGATAGCTCCTCGATGTTGTCGGCCAACCTTGAATTCAGCGTCAAGCAGGATGCCAGCGGCAAGCCGGTGATCCACGTCTCCACCGACAGCAAGCTCAACGATCCTTTCGTGACGTTTCTGCTGGAAGTGGACTGGGGCAAGGGTCGTATGCTGCGCGAATTCACGGTGCTGCTTGATCCACCGCTGACGGCCCCTGTGGCCGGCAGCCGGGCGCCCACGCGAGTGCCCAGCGCGATCAAGCCGGTCGCCCGTGAGCCGGTCCAGGCCGTCGAGCCTGCGCAAGCAGAGCCGCTGCCGGCAGAACCTGCTTCCCGCAGTGCGCCACCGCCGAGCATTCCAGCCGAAACCAGCCCCGCACCGGAACCGGAAGCACCAGCGCCGGTGGAGCCGGCTCCTGCTCCTGCTCCAGCGCCTGCCGCAGCCGCGCCGGCAGTGATTTCTTCGCCGGGCGGCGAATACGGGCC
>JAGRJX010000113.1 GCA_020442545.1 Lysobacterales bacterium | reverse complement strand
TGGCGGCGGCGTAGTTGGACTGCCCGAGCTGGCCGGTCTGGCCGTTGACCGACGAGATGTTGACGATGCGCCCGAAGCCACGCGTGCACATCCCGTCGACAACCTGCCGGCACAGGTTGAAAACGCCGTCCAGGTTCACCCGCAGCACGTCCTGCCATTGTGTTTCGTCCATCTTGCGCAAGGTTACGTCGCGGGTGATGCCGGCGGCGTTGACCAGTACGTCGACCGGTCCGTGCTGTTCCTCGATGCGTTGGATCAATGTCGCGCATTGCGCGAAGTCGGCAACGTCTGCTGGCTCGAAATGCACATCACGCCCCGAGTGTTCCACAAGGAAAGCGGCAATGCGCTCCTCGCGCGCGGCAAGGTCGGTGGCGATCACCCGGTGGCCGCTGGCGGCGAGGCGTTCGCAGATGGCGGTGCCGAGTCCGCCAATGCCGCCGCTGACGACGGCGATGCGCTGGGTCATTGCATGCTCCGGAAGGAAGGGCCCGGCAGCTGGTCTGCGGGCTCGGGACGTGGTGTGAATCGCGTTTGGCTGACGCTGCCGGCAGGCGCCAGGTCGTCAATTCTTCTGCGAGCGTTTCTTCTTGCCCGGGACGGCTTCGAGCAGGCCTTTCTGGAACGAGTTCCACATGTCCATGTTCTGCTCGGTGAGTTGATTGAGCATGGTCCACGGGGTCTGCCCCAGCAGGCTGTTGAGCTGGCTGCGGAACTGGGTCTGCTGGTCGAGGAACAGTTGCATGCTGCGATCCAGGTAACTGCCCATGAAGCCCTGCAGCGAATCGCCGTAAAAGCGGATGATCTGGCTGAGCAACTGCGTGGACAGTATCGGCTGCCCGCGTTCTTCGTGCTCGGCGATGATCTGCAGCAGCACCGAACGGGTCAGGTCCTCGCCGCTCTTGGCGTCGCGAACTTCAAACTGCTCGTCGTCGGCGATCAGCTGGCGGACATCCTCGAGGGTGATGTAGCTGGAAATCTCGGTGTCGTAGAGACGACGGTTCGGGTACTTCTTGATGATCCGCTTTGTTGCCATATGCTGCGATCTGGTTTCATGCGGCGCAACAACAGCGCCCGGGATCGCAGCATGGCGCAGTGCGTCAAACGGCGCAAGTGATGCCGGCGGTGGCCAAACGTGTCGCCGTTTGCTGCACCCGCGACGTGTGAAGGCGAAGCCGCGATTGCCCACCTTCGCCACATGGCTTACCAGCCCATATGGTGGCCACCGTTGATGTCGAGGTTAGAGCCGGTGATCCAGCCGGCCTGTTCGTCGGCGAGGAAGCCGACGCCATAGGCAATTTCCTCCGGCGTACCCAACCGGCCGGTGGGAATGTCGGCGACGATCTTGGCGCGAACCTCCTCGGGCACGGCCATCACCATGTCGGTGGCGATGTAGCCGGGCGAGATGGTGTTGACGGTCACGCCGTTGCGCGCGTTTTCACGGGCCAGCGAGATGGTGAAGCCGTGCATGCCGGCCTTGGCCGCGGCGTAGTTGGCCTGTCCGTACTGGCCCTTGAGGCCGTTGATCGAGCTGATCTGGATGACCCGGCCCCACTTGCGGGCGCGCATGCCTTCAATTACCGGGCGGGTGACGTTGAACACGGAGTTGAGGTTGGTGTTGATCACGTCGGTCCACTGCTCGGTCTTCATCTTGTGGAAGGTGCCGTCGCGGGTGATGCCGGCGTTGTTGACCAGGATGTCGATCGGGCCGAGCGTGGATTCCACCTCGCGGACCATGGTGTGGGCTTCCTCCGCGGAGGTCACGTCGCCTTTGGCGATGGTGACTTCGTAGCCGGCGGCCTTCATCTGTTCCTGCCAGGCGCGCGCCCTTTCCTCGTTGCGGTAGTTGGTGGCGACCTTGTGGCCCATATCGGCCAGACGCTTGACGATGGCGGTGCCGATGCCGCCGGTGCCACCGGTGATCAGCGCGATGCGTGGCTGCATGTGTGTTCTCCCGAGATCCGATGAGTCGATGAATGGCTGTTGCGCCGCAATTTTACACGTGCGGGATGTCAAGCCGTGCTGCGCTGCAGGGGCGCTGTT
>JAGRJX010000112.1 GCA_020442545.1 Lysobacterales bacterium | reverse complement strand
GCAGCTGGAGGACATGACCTCCTGATCGGCCGGGTCATTCGCCGTCATTAGATCGCATGCGATTCAATCGTGTGCGATCATATGGGCATGCCCACCAACTGGCTCGCCCTCGACAAGCAGCTGTGCTTCGCGCTCTACAGCGCATCGCACGCGATGACCCGCGCCTACCAGCCGCTGCTGGCGCCGCTGGGCCTGACCTATCCGCAGTACCTGGTGATGCTGGTGCTTTGGGAGCGCGACGACCAGACCGTTTCCGCTATTGGCTCCCGCCTGCTGCTTGATTCGGCGACCCTGACGCCGCTGCTGAAGCGGATGGAGCAGGCCGGCCTTCTTCAGCGCCAACGTGATCGTGATGACGAGCGCCAGGTACGGATCGCACTCAGCGATGCCGGTCGGGCGCTGCGCCGGCGCGCCCGCGCTGTGCCAGTCTCGGTGCACCACGCGGTGGGATGCCCGCCCGACGAGATGCACGGATTGCGCGATCGGCTGCACGACCTGCGGCGCCAGCTGGATGGGAACATCCAGGGTCCGTAGACGCCATGAAGATCGCCGCCGATCCCGGCAGCTTTCCAGTCTCCCCACAACCAAAGGAGTCCGATCATGTCTCTCGACCAAATCCTGTACACCGCCCATGCCACAGCTGCCGGCGGCCGCGATGGCGGCGCGAAGTCCGATGACGGCCGTCTTGACGTGAAGCTCAGTGTGCCGAAATCCATGGGCGGCGACGACGGCCCCGGCACCAACCCCGAGCAGATGTTCGCCGCCGGCTACTCGGCATGCTTCCTCGGCGCAATCAAGCACGTTGCCGGCATGCAGAAGCAGGCGTTGCCCAGCGGCGCGCGGATCGACGGCAGCGTCGGCATCGGCCCGATCCCGGCCGGCTTCGGCATCGAGGTCGAACTCGCCGTGCACCTGCCGGGTATGGAACAGGCCGCGGCCGAGGCCCTGGTCGCTGCGGCGCACGAAGTCTGCCCGTATTCCAACGCCACCCGCGGCAACATCGACGTAAGCTTCAAGGTCACCGTCTGATTCCATTGATCAAATCGATTGGCGGCGACGGCGCAGCGGAAATTGTCCGGAAGCCCAGGAGCCAGGCAGCATGGAGTTCCAGCCCAGCCCGCGCAGTGAAGAACTGACGCAACGCGTTCGTGACTTCATCCGTCAGCGGATCAGACCGGTTGAAGCCGACTACTGGCACGCGGTGCGTGAAGCGGCGCCGGCGGGCGACTGGTCGAACTGGCAGGTGCCGTCCGTCATCCAGGAGTTGAAGGCAGCGGCACGAGTCGAAGGGCTGTGGAATCTGTTTCTTCCCGATGCGGAACTCGGCGCAGGGCTGTCGGTGCTGGACTATGCGCCGATTGCCGAGGCCACCGGGCACAGCTTTATCGCGCCGGAGGTGTTCAACAGCAACGCGCCGGACAGCGGCAACATGGAAGTGTTGTGGAAGTACGGCAGCGACGCGCAGAAGGCACGCTGGCTGAAGCCGCTGCTGGACGGCGAGATCCGCTCGGTGTTCTGCATGACCGAACCCGACGTCGCCTCCAGCGACGCCACCAACATGCAGGCCACCGCTACGCTGGATGGCGACGAAGTCGTGCTCAATGGCCGCAAGTGGTGGAGCAGCGGCGCCGGTGATCCGCGCGCCCGCGTCGCCATCTTCATGGGCCGCACGCCGGACGAGTCGCAGGATCGCCATCACCAGCATTCGATGGTGCTGGTGCCGATGGACGCGCCGGGCGTGGAAATCCGCCGCATGCTGCCGGTGTTTGGCGACTTCGATCCGCCGCACGGACACGGCGAAGTCAGCTTCGACAACGTGCGTCTGCCGCGTGACCACCTGATTGCCGGATCGGGCAAGGGCTTCGAGATCGCACAGGGTCGATTGGGTCCGGGACGCATCCACCACTGCATGCGCTGCATCGGTGCGGCGGAAGCGGCGCTGTCCCTGATCGTCGAGCGCGGCACGTCGCGCACCGCTTTCGGCAAGCCGCTGATCGACCTCGGCGGCAACCGCGAGCGCCTCGCCGAGTGCCGCATCGCCATCGACCAGGCGCGCCTTCTGACCTTGTACGCCGCGTGGAAGATCGATGCTGTCGGCGTGCACAAGGCGATGACCGAGATCTCCGCAATCAAGGTAGTTGCGCCGAATGTGCTGCAACAGGTGGTCGACTTCGCCATCCAGATCCACGGTGGCGCCGGCGTCAGTCGCGACACGCCGCTGGCCGGCTTCTTCGCGCAGGCGCGCAGCCTGCGTCTGGCCGACGGCCCGGACGAAGTGCACAAGGCGCTGATCGCGAAGATCGAGCTGGCGCGTCACGGGAAGAGCCGGTGAACAGCGGCGAAACGAAGTCGCTGACCGACCGCGGCGGTGCGGTGCGTGACGGCGAAGCGCTCGACGTCGCCGCCGTCGAGTGCTGGCTGCGCGCGCAAGGCATTCAGCTCGACGGCGAGGCCGAACTCACGCAGTTCAGCGGTGGCGCGTCGAACTGGACCTACCGCCTCCAGTACGCCAATCGCGACCTGATCCTGCGGCGTCCGCCGGCCGGCACCAAGGCCAAGTCGGCGCACGACATGCAGCGCGAGTACCGCGTGCAGTCGGCGTTGAAGCCGCAGTATCCGGCGGTGCCCGACATGGTAGCCCAGTGCACCGACGAATCGGTCATCGGCTGCGATTTCTACGTGATGGATCGCATCGACGGCATCATTCCGCGCGCCAACCTGCCGCGCGGTCTGTCGTTGTCCGAAGCGCAGGTGCGCGCGCTGTGCGGGAACGCCATCGACAAATTGGCCGAACTGCATCGCGTCGACTACCGCGCCGCCGGCCTCGAATCACTGGGCCGTGGTGACGGCTACGTGCGTCGTCAGGTCGAAGGCTGGAGCGCGCGCTTCCTGAAGGCCAAAACCTGGAACGTGCCCGGCTTCCGTCGCGTGCGCGACTGGCTGCAGGCCAACATGCCGGACGACGTGGCAACCTGCGTGATCCACAACGACTGGCGCTTCGACAACCTGGTGCTCGATGCCGACGACCCGACGCGGATTATCGGCGTGCTCGACTGGGAAATGGCCACGCTGGGCGATCCGCTGATGGATCTCGGCAGTGCGCTGGCCTACTGGGTGCAGGCCGACGACGACCGCTTCATGCGCGCCCTGCGCCGCCAGCCCACGCACCTGCCCGGCATGCTCACGCGCTGCGAAGTGGTTGATCGCTACCTGGACAGCAGCGGACTTCGCTGCGACAACTGGACCTTCTATGAGGTCTTCGGCCTGTTCCGCCTCGCCGTCATCGTCCAGCAGATCTACTACCGCTACCACCATCGCCAGACCCGCAACCCGGCCTTCAAACGCTTCTGGCTGCTGGTGCACTACTTCCACCACCGTTGCCGACGACTGATCCGCTGACCGTGCGGCCGTAGCGGGTGTCGATGTCTGACCCGCGATGCCAGCTGCGTTACTGTGGGTACGTGCTTGCAACGGGAGGCCGCGATGATCATCGGCCAGAAGGTCTCGAAGACGCGACGGCATGATCGATGGCCGATCGCGGGGCTGCTGCTGTTCGCACCGGCGCTCTTGCTGGCCGCCGACAGCTACCCGATGGAGCTGCAGGGTTCGTCCAGGGGCGGCGAGCGCTTCGCGACCACGTTCGCCGCCTTCGTGCCGGATCGGCCCGTTCGCGACAGCGAGCACGGCTATTCGCCGGTGGCGCTGAACGCCGCCGGTCAGGCCGTCACCACGAAGTACCAGACGCCGCTGACCATGACCTGGGATTTCGGTGATGGCAGCTCGGTGGTGACCGGCGACCAGGTGACCGCATCACACCAGTACGCCGATGACGGCGAATACACGGTGACGGTCATCGCCAGTGACGAAGTGGGCGAGTTTTCCCGTGCCACGCACACGGTACGGATCGTCAACAGTGATCCGCAGTCGCTGCGGATCGCGGCCACGACGGTGGATCCGGCCAGCCAGATCGTCGAGCTGAGCGGCTGGGCGGAGGACGTTGCCGGTGATCCGATCCGCCTGCGCTGGGATTTCGGCGACGGCGACAGCGCGGAAGGCGACTTCGAGGAGGTCTGGCAGGTTCGCCATCAGTACCTGCTGCCCGGCCAATACGAAGTCACGCTGACGGCGACGGACGACGACTTTCCGTCGGCATCAGGCACGAAGGAACGGCATGACGGCAAGGCGGAGAAGCGCCTCAAGATCACGGTGGGCGGTGGTGGCTCGGTGGCTGGTCACGATCAGCTGGACCCCGAAGGTGAGAAAATCACGCTGACCAACCAGTTGATCGGCAGCAGCGATGGCGCGGTCAACAGCCGCTTCAGCGCCGACTTGCGTCCGTTTGCCGGGCTTTACCTGGGACGGGTGAAGTCGGGTGCCTGCCGCTTCATGTTCACGGTCTGGGACGACAGCCAGCTGATGCTGGGCATGGCGGTCATGGATCTGTTCGGCATCCCGCCCGATGGTGGCCACTTTCGCGTCGAGAAGCCTCAGTTTGCGCTCACTTTCGCGCGCGATGCGGAACACTACCAATCGCGACGCGGGCGCGCCGGGCCGTTCGGTGATGTTGGTGTTGGCGGTCTGGTGCAGCGGACCATGGACAGCGTCCTGACTCCGGATGGCAAGCCGTTAACTGACGAGCAGCGGAATGACGTCGCGGTCCGGCTGCGCGACCTGACCGGCATCGGTTCGCAGCCGCGCACGGATCGCCGGTCGGGCCCGTTGCCGGCGACCTCGCCGCTGGTCAGCGAGGATGTCAGCTTCAGCACCAGCGCCGGTGCGGTCGAACTCGACTTCGTGCCGGGCGAGCGCGTGGTCGGGCATTTCGATGTCACCATGAAGGCCGGTCATGGCAGCTTCAAGGGCCAGACCATCCAGCTCAAGGCCGAGCTGGCGATGGATCTGGAAGCCGCGGCCAGCGACGGGCTGGTGAACTACGACGGCTGCGAGCCACCGGACTTCGAGATCGAACACAGCTGGCCCCTGGATGGTCATCAGCACCTGGCATCACGGCATCCACCGGTCAGGGTCCGTTTCTCTGACGATGTTGATCCGGCGACGCTGGACGCACAGTCGGTGCAGGTCGCCTACACCGATACGAGCGAAACGCTGGTGCCGGTTCCAGTGCGAATCCTGCGCGATCATGACAAGGTGTACGCGGTCCCCATCGAGCCGCTGCTGCCGGGTGTCCGCTACACCGTGCGGGTCAGGGCCGGCGACGACGGCGTGCGCAGCCGCAAGGGTTCGCCGCTGGCGGCATCCGACGGTGAGGAGTGGATCACCACCACGCGCTTCACCACGCGCGTGGACATGGTGCCGATCACCGACGGAAGCCGCCTGCTGGCCTGCCATGTCTACCAGCCGGCCCGTGACGTGGAGACGATTGTTGGGAAACCGGCGGTCGCGAGGGTCTTCGCCAATTGGGAAGCACAGCCCGGCGTCCACCCGGATCATCAGGTCAAGGAATTCCCCGGCACGGTGGAGCTCTACGATGGCGACAACAACATCGTCGGGAAACAGGCCTTCCACTTCGTCCGACCTGACCTGTGGGAAGCCCGCGGGATCAGCCTGAAGTCGGCGGAGAACAGCGCGAACCTGGCCTTCACGCCGAAGGCCGGCATGGATCACGCGCTGTTCTTCGGCATCCGCGTGCCGGGCTCCCCGCGCTTCGGTGAAGACCTCCAGTACACCGGCAAGTGCCCGCATCGGCTTTGGGATCGCCAGCCAACCCTGAGCATCGACTTTGTCGCGCTGCCCATCGACGAATGGCGCAATGATCCTTCGATACTGCAGGCGCTGATGCCGACCCTGCAGCGGGTGGCCGATGCCAGCGTCGAGTACGCGATGGAGCAGTTTCCGTTCGCGCGGATCGACGCGACGTCGGTCCGGTTCTTGCCGCTGGCCGCCGCTTTGCCGCCACAGCAGCCAGAACACACCTCGCCACCGTTCTCCTGCACCTCGACCTGCATTCTCGACGGCTTTGGCCGGGACTTGAACGATTTTCTGGCGGGTTATGGAAAGCCGCAGTTCCACGGCATCAACGACTGGCTGTCCTCGCAGAGCAGCGCCGACGTGATCGTGGCATTTGGTCCGCACTTGCGACTGCAGGGCGGCGCCACCAGCGCCAAGCTTCGTGACGGACGCGGCGTGGTGATGATCCTGGGCAGCGATGACGCCGGCTTCTTCCCGCGCTATGTCAACGGCACCGTGCACGAGCTGGGTCACGTGCTGGGGCTCGAACACCTGCCCTACGTGAAGGACGATGCCGAGCGAGCAAAGGTCGTGCCGCTGCGCGATGGCAGCCCGGGCTTCTGGTACGAAGGCATCGAGGCCATGCGTATCAGTGACGACGGCCGGACCAGCTGGAACAAGTCGTCCACCGACGGCAACGAACAGGGAGATCGCCTGTTCCCGCTGATGTTCCCCGGCTCGATCCCGACCGACGACGCCTTCATCGCCAACCACCATTACCGGAAGATCCAAAAACTGCTGGAAGACCTTGGCCGGTGAGTAGCGAATGGCTGACCAATGTGGCGGAAAATTGATCAGGATCGCCCTTGGCTATACGGCTTTCCATACCCTGCCATACTTGGAAAGTCGATCCTGCGTTTTCTAGCCGGACCTGAACCACGTTGCGGCTGCAATGACGCGCTCGGCTTCTGCAAGTCGTGCAAGCGCGTCACCCGGCTGACTCCCGGCGACTGTGGCCGGGACGCCGGGCCGCAACCGCACCGAGACATCATCCAGCAGGGTACAGCAGCTCCTGATTCGGGGCGCCGTTCCTGATTTGGGGAATCAACGGCACATGATGTGCGCGTTTCGGGACACCGACGCCGGTCAGTCGCTGCCGAGGCCGAACTTTTCGATACGGTAGAGGAAGGCCTTGTAGCCGAGACCGAGTAGGCGTGCAGCCTGGCGGCGGTTGCCGTGGCTGTGCTCCAGCGCCTGCGCCAGCAGTGAGCGCTCCATGCGCTCCCAGTCGAGGCCACCTTCAGGCAGGCGGAAACCGCCGTCGCCGTCATCGCTGCCGGGCAGGTCCTTTTCGAGGATGTCGTCGTCTTCGCCGAGCAGCAGCAGACGTTCGATCGCATGACCGAGTTCGCGCACGTTGCCGGGCCAGTCGCGCTCCATCAGCGCGCGCAGCACGGCTTTCGGCAGGGTGGTGACGGCAAGGCCGTGCTGCTTCGTCGCGCGCTCGACGAGGTGTTCGACCAGCAGCGGGATGTCCTCCCGGCGCTCGCGAAGCGCTGGCGTGTTCAACGTGACCACGGCGAGGCGGTAGTAGAGGTCTTCGCGGAAGCGCGAGTCGGCGATCTCCTGCTTCAGGTCACGGTGTGTTGCGGCGACGATGCGCACATCGATGCGCTGCTCGCGCTGGCCGCCGACGCGGGTGATCACGCCTTCCTGCAGTGCGCGCAGCAGTTTCGGCTGCAGCGCCAGCGGCAGTTCGCCGACTTCGTCGAGGAACAGCGTGCCGCCGTGGGCCTGGGCGAAATAGCCATCGCGTGCGGCCACCGCGCCGGTGAAGGCGCCGCGCTCGGCACCAAAGAACTCGGCTTCGGTCAGACCTTCGGGAATCGCGCCGCAGTTCACCGCCACAAACGGCGCGTCCTTGCGCGGCGAAAGGCGATGCAGCGCACGGGCGACCAGCTCCTTGCCGGTGC
>JAGRJX010000111.1:5607-6676 GCA_020442545.1 Lysobacterales bacterium | reverse complement strand
CGGTGTCGACGTCGATGGAGAAGGTAGACGTCGGTTGAACTGACGTGGCGACGATGGGGTTTTCTTCGACTTCGGCGTATTTCTCGCCGGAGAAGGGCTGTTCGACCGGCAGATCGGTAACGACCTGCTTGTAGGCGCGCTCCCTGGCCACTGTGGCCGGGTATGCCGGTGCCGGCGGTGCGGGCGGCGGCATCTCGTTGGCCGCGCGCTCTTCCTCGCGTGCGCGTCGTGCGCCGCCGACGGCAATACTGTCGAGTTCGACCTTGCTTTCATCGCGATCAAGGCGGCTATCGTCCTTGAGCTGTCCTGTGGCGGTTCCAGCGACCTGCTGGCGTTCGACGCTGCTGGTCGAGCAGCCGGCCAGTGTGGTCAAGGCGAGGGCAACAGCGAAGCAGAGGGGATGGGTGGACAGGTTGGACGACTGGCGCTGCATGGGACGACTCCGGTTGGGGTGTGCGTCCGGTGTAACGGGCGCCCGGTGTCGTCGGGGTTAAATTGGAGCGGTAAAGGGTTAAGCGTGAAGTCGCACGCTTCGCGTGCTGTCAGTGAAGGCAGGGGAAGATTGGCTTTTTCTCGCTGCCCAGGATGCTTCAGACCTACTCGTCACCATTCACTCGTCACCCTTTCCTGCTCTCAATAAAGCGCTCGAATGCCGCGATGGCGTCGTCCACGGAGATCAGGTCCATCACGCCCGGATGCTCGATCTTGGTGCCCCATTTCAGCTCGCTGGCCGGCTTGCCCTTGAACTTGCGTGCGGCATCGTCGTAGCGGTTCACGCAGAAGCGGCGGTCGGAGTAGGGACCGCTGCGATCGGGATTGCTGGCTGCGTGCAGGCCCAGCACCTTGGCACCGACGGCGTTGGCCATGTGCATGGGGCCGGAATCCGGTGTCATCACCAGGTCGGCGCGCTGCAAGAGGGCCAGCAGCTGCGGGAGCGTGTCCTTGGCGATCAGGTCGATGGCCGGTTGCTTCATGGCCTTGAAGATTGCGTCGCCGGTGTCGCGTTCGAGCTGACTGCGGCCGCCGCAGAGCAGCACGCGCCAGCCGTGTTCGCGCACCGCATGGTCGG
>JAGRJX010000111.1:0-5553 GCA_020442545.1 Lysobacterales bacterium | reverse complement strand
GCAGCGTGGGCTGATCGCCGGGCAGCGTTTTCGCGGCGAAGGCATGTGCTTCGTCGGGAATCGGCAGCTCCCACACCGGTGCGCCGACGGATGATCCCGGCACGCCGCGCGGCGGCAGGCCCAGCGGTTCGAGAAAGCTGTCCAGCGCATCCAGCACATGCTGCCCACTGCGCGCGGCGATGCGCTCGTTGATGAACAGGCCGTGCAGGTCTTTGGAACGGGCACGGTCGTAGCCGATGCGCCGCTTCGCCGGAATTGCCGTCGACAGCAGGTTGGCGCGGATGGCGATCTGCAGGTTGAGCAGGGCGTCGAAATGGCGCCCGCGCAGCTGCCGGCGGATGGCCTGGATGCCGCGCCAGCCGTCCTTCTTGTCGAAGACGATGAAGTCGATGTCGGGCAGCTCGCCGAGCAGGCGGTGCTCCAGCTTGCCGATCACCCAGGTCAGCTGGGTGTCCGGCCATGCCGACTGGATGCGCCGCACCAGCGGCACGACGTGAGTGACGTCGCCCAGCGCGGACAGGCGCAGCAGGCAGATGGATCGTGGCGGGCTTGGGGTCGAGTCGTTGTTCATTGGCGCGTGGCAGGCGGAGTGCGCTGCTAGAATCGGTCCATGATTGGCAAGCTGAAAAATCGTTCCGGTCGACTGGGAATGGGTAGCGCGCATGGCGACTGATGTCGGCAAGGGGCTCCGCGCCGAGCGCCGCGAGCTTCGCGACGGTGCCATGCAGTTCGACCCGGATCGACTGGATGTGGATGGTATCGCAGCTGGCGCCGACGCCGTGTTCGATCCCGGACACTGGCAGTCCGGTTCGCGCGAGGGTGGACGCGGCGGACGTGGCGCGGTCTGGTTCATCGACGGCGAAGGCCGCGACGGGTCGATCAAGGCAGTGCTGCGGCATTACCGTCGTGGCGGCCTGATGGCGAAGCTGATGGGCGACCGCTACTTCTGGCGCGGCGCCGGGCAGAGTCGCCCGTTCCACGAATTCCAGCTGATGCAGACCTTGTGCCGCCGTGGCCTGCCGGTGCCGAACCCGCTGGCTGCGCGGTACCGCCGCAGTGGTCTGTTCTATCGCGGCGACATCCTGATCGAGCGCGTGCCTGGCGCCAAAACGCTGGCGCAGCGTCTGCCCGATGCCGTCTCCGTCCTGGAACTCTGGTCGCGGCTCGGCGAAACGCTGGGTCGTTTCCAGCGTGCGGGCGCCTTCCATGCCGACCTCAATGCCCACAACATCCTGTTTGATCGCGAAGGCGGCAGCTGGGTAATCGACTTCGACCGCGGCCAGATCCTGCGGCCGGCAGCCGGCTGGCAGGACGCCAACTTGACGCGACTGCTGCGTTCGCTGACCAAGCTCGGTGCTGCAAAAGTGGAAGGCTTCGATGTGGCCTGGGTGGCGTTGGTCAGCGCCTGTCGTCGCGCTCGCGGAGATGCGGTTTGAGCGGCGAACAGGCTTACGCATTGCGCTTCCTTGGTGTTGGTAATGC
This sequence comes from Lysobacterales bacterium, assembly GCA_020442545.1. Taxonomy (GTDB): domain Bacteria; phylum Pseudomonadota; class Gammaproteobacteria; order Xanthomonadales; family Xanthomonadaceae; genus JACKOX01. Next base: position 4,071 of record JAGRJX010000111.1, on the reverse strand, counting down.
GGCGGCGGTGGAGCTCGGCTCCGCCAGCGTCGTTCTGGAACGTGATGGCCAGCCGCTGCTGTTGGTCGACTGCGGGCAAGAGGCGCTGACGGCCTACCTTGATCGCTACAACGACGTGCCGCCGGCGTTGTTCATCACGCACACGCATCTCGATCATGTCGCTGGATTCGAGCGCCTGTTCGTCAAGACATGGTTCGAAGAGCCGCGGCAGACGCCAAAGCTGTTCGTGCCGGCCTTGGTGGTGCCGCTGCTGCATCAGCGGGTGGGCAGCTACCCGAATGCGCTGGCCGAAGGCGGCGTCAATTTCTGGGAGGCCTTCCAGGTGATCCCGGTCAGCGATCACTTCTGGCTGGATCGCCTGCGCTTCGAGGTCTTCGAGGTGCGCCACCATGCCCCGCGCAGCGCCTACGGGCTGCGCCTGCCGGGCAGTTTTGTGTTTACCGGCGACACGCGGCCGATACCGGAGGTGCTGGGCCGGTACGAGGAGCCACTAGTCGCCCATGACTGTGCGCTGGTGGGCAATCCCTCGCATTGCGGTATCGACGATCTTGAGCGCGAATATCCGCGCGAATTGCTGGATCGCCTGCTTCTCTACCACTATGCCTGTGCCGCCGATGCCGAGCGCCTGCGCCAGCGCGGTTACGCGACTGCCCTGCCAGGTCATGCCTATGCCCTGTTGCCGCCCAGCCCAGTGTTGGACAATGTGGTATGAATCATGGTCCCGGAGAGGTAATTCCACTGAAGGCAGCCAACGACGTGCGCGACCAGCTTCGCCGACCGGTGCGCGACCTGCGCCTGTCGGTAATCGAGACCTGCAACTTCCGCTGTCCGTACTGCATGCCCGAAGATGCCTTCCCGTTTGGTGCAACGGAAGGATCGGCATTCCGGTTGACCTTCGATCAGCTGGAGACGGTCGTTCGTGCCTTCGTGCGACTGGGCGTCAGCAAGCTGCGCCTCACCGGCGGCGAGCCGCTGTTGCGCAAGGGCCTGCCGGACTTCATTCGACGCCTGACAGCGATCAACGGCATCGAGGATATGGCGCTCACCACCAACGCAAGCCTGCTGGCGCGCCAGGCGCGCGCATTGCACAAGGCCGGACTGCATCGGCTGACCGTCAGTCTCGACAGCCTTGATCCGAAGCGCTTCGCCGCTCTGAGTGGCGGGCGCGGCAGGCTGGCCGATGTGCTGGCCGGTATCGAAGCGGCCGAGGACGCCGGATTCGAGCGCATCAAGTTCAACTGCGTCGTGCAGCGAGGCGTCAATGAAGTGGACGTGCTGCCGCTGGTAGAGCGCTTTCGTGGCAGCGGCCACGTGCTGCGTTTCATTGAGTTCATGGACGTGGGAACCTGCAATGGCTGGTCGCGCGAGCGGGTGGTGCCCAGCGGCGACTTGCTGAAACGGATTGCCCAACATTGGCCGCTGCGGTCGTTGCAGCCAAACTATCGAGGTGAGGTGGCCAGTCGCTACGCCTTTGAGGATGGGCAGGGAGAGATTGGCTTCATTTCGTCGGTCAGTGCGCCGTTCTGCGGCGACTGTCAGCGTGCACGGGTGTCGGCGGACGGGCAGCTGTTCACCTGCCTGTTCGCGTCCGCCGGGCACGACCTGCGCGGGCTGATCGATGCTGGCGAAGACGTACTGGCCGACGCGCTGGCGGCCATCTGGCGACAGCGCAGCGACCGCTACAGCGAGCGTCGTGCCGAGGCGGGCGAGGCCGAGCACGTCGAAATGTTCCGGATTGGTGGATAGTTGAATGACAAATACAAAGCCCGCGCTTAGTCACGTTGGCGACGACGACCGGCCGCGCATGGTCGACATCAGCGACAAGGCGCTCAGTGATCGCAGTGCTGTCGCCCAAAGCGCGGTCGTGTTCCCGCCCGACATGGCTGAGTTCCTGCGTGGCAGCGAGATGCGCGCGAAGAAGGGGCCGGTGATCGATTCCGCGATCATTGCGGGCACCATGGCGGTCAAGCGTTGCCACGAGCTGATTCCGTTCTGCCATCCGCTGCCCATCGATGGCTGCAGGCTCGAGATTGACTGGCGAGACGAGTGCACGCTGGGCATCAGCTGCCGGGTGCGCACGCGTCACGCCACCGGCATCGAAATGGAGGCACTGACCGGCGCTTCGGTGGCCGCGCTGACCATCTACGACATGTGCAAGGCGCTGGGGCAGGGCATGGTCATCGGCCCGACGCGCCTGCTGCAGAAGCGTGGTGGCCGTCATGACTACGATGCCGGAACGGCGGAGGCAGGCGATGCGGATTGAGGTGCTGTATTTCGCGTCCCTGCGCGACAGCTGTGGCGTCGACCAGGAGAGTGTGGAGATGCCGGAGGGCGACGCCAGCCAACTGTTCGACCAGTTGAACGCGAGGCATGGTTTCAAGCTGCCACGCGAACGCCTGCGCGTTGCGATCAACAGCGAGTTCGCCGACTGGCATCGGCCGCTGACGGATGGCGACGAAGTGGCCTTCATCCCGCCGGTGTCGGGTGGCTGAGGTGGGTGCAGGCCGGTTTCGCATCATTGACGCGCCGTTGGCGCCACTCGTCATCGAATCCAGCGCGCGCATGACGAATGCGGGCGCAGGTGCCTTCAACATTTTCGAAGGCCGCGTCCGCAACGAACATCGCGGCCGGGCCGTGTTGCGACTCGACTACCAGGCCTACACCCGGATGGCCGAGCACGAAGGCGACAAGGTGCTGGCCGAGGCCATCGAGCGCTTCGGTTTGCTGGATGCGCTCTGCCTGCATCGCGTCGGGCGCCTGGAGATCGGCGAGCCGGCGGTCTGGGTTGGCGCCCTCGCTGGCCACCGCGATGCTTCCTTCGGTGGCTGCCGCTACGTTATCGACGAGATCAAACAGCGGGTTCCGATCTGGAAGCGGGAATACTATGTGGACGGGGAAAGCGACTGGATTCAGGGGGCAGGGTGAGTGATGCTTGTCCCAAGCGCATGGACCGATTCCATAGGTCGACTGAGGGCCGTTATTCCTGCGGAAGCGGGAACCCGGTGACTTTCAAGGTTGGCTGACCTTTCGTGACACTGGGGATTGTTGGCGCACTTCCTTGGGTCACGTCCCATCGCGCGTTGTACGAGTTCACCGTGTCCGCCGGCAGCCTGAGTGCATTTCTCATTCCTGCGACAGGCACAGTGTCTTGGTGTCGTCGGGGTTCGATGCCGGATACGCGGTGACGGCCTCGCCAGCAGCCATCCCTGGCGCGGCATCCGGTCGGCATCCATGCCTTCCCCTCGCGCGATGGTAGTCGCGCTCGACCACTCCGGCGGCCAGTTGAAACAGTTCAGCTACGGCAACGGCATCACGTTCAGCCAGTTGCTGAACACCCGCGGGCTGCCGGATCGCCGCAGTGACAAATACGGCAGCAGCATCACGCTGGACTACCAGTACGACTACGACCAGAACGGCAACCTGGTGGCGCTGAGCGATGCGCTGGGACGTGACCTGGACGAATCGATGCAACAGGATGCACAGTTGAAGCGAGCCGCCTGACCCGGAGCGGACTTACACAAATCCGGGGAAATCGGGTCCAAGGGAAATGGGTGGCAAGACATTGGCCCCCTGTTACGACCGTACGTGTATTGTCCATATAGGTGGCAGTCGGAACGAGATATGCAAAACTATTCGCCTGCCGGCGCAGGTCCGCGCCGACTCTCAGGAGAATCTAATGCGGGTGAAGGATGGTCTGACGCGCTTGTGTCAAAGTGTGGCATTGGGTTCTATTCTGGTCGCCGCAACGGATATGGCGCACGCGCAGTTGCGTGAAGCCAACGAATACGTCGATCGCATCAAGACGACACGGACGGTGCAACCGCTTGGCGAGAACCCTTTCGGCGAGCAAATAAATATGGTTACCGGCGGACTTAGCTTCACGCAGACGGACATCGTTATCCCGGGTATCGGTCCGGACATCCTGATCGAGCGGCGTTTTCAGGCCGGATCGCGCAACCTGAAAGATGCCTTCCATCCGGGAATGGAAGACTGGGAATTTGTCGTACCGCAGCTGACTTCGATTGTCTTGCCACCCAGTTCCCTTGGACCCGCTTTCCCCGGATTTGTGTA
>JAGRJX010000110.1 GCA_020442545.1 Lysobacterales bacterium | reverse complement strand
GCCCCAACCGATTGATTTCCAATGATGGGGTGATGCCTCAATCGCCCGCCACTCGCGCCCCAGTTCTTGCCAAGGCAGCGAGCATTGCCTGCGGCCTGCGGCACGACTGGCGAACGATTGAGACATCATGCCGGTGGCGGATACTTGCTCAGCGTTGCCCTGGATTCCACCGCCCGGCAAATCCAGCTGTGAGACAACGCTGGCGGTGATGCCGAAGCGCGGAACCGGGATGAACAGGGTCAGGAATACCCCGGCGAGGTAGGCCATGGCGCCGAGCACCCAGCAGGACTGCATGCGCCGCATGCGCTCGACAGGCGCCTGCCCGGGCTGGATGGCTGCGGAGAGCTTGGCCAGCAGCAGCCAGCCGAAGGCCAGGAACGGCCACCACGCCTTGAAGGTGCTCGCCCAGGCGGCGATGAACATGAGGTAAAAGGCGCCGAAACCGAGCACGCCCTTGATCTTGCGCGATCGACTCAGCTTCGGCGAAAACGCGGTGGTGCCAAGGAACGGCGAGGCGTGCAGCAGTCTGCACTCGACCAGCATGACCAGCATGCTGTTGGCGACGCCTCGTGGAACGAAATAGAGTGGCCTGACCCAGAGTGACAGGAAAGACCAGGCACTGACGGCATCAGGTAGTGCCGCCAGCGCCCGGCCCCAGGGTGGTCGGCATCGGGTCGATGCCGGATCCACGCCCCGCTGCAGGATGCCGTGTTCAGCGTTTCAGCAGAGTGAAGATCTTTTTCGCCGCTTCGATATTGGCTTGCTCGTCATCCGCCATGATGGGCGTGATGCTGACGTGCACGGTGCCATCAAGGACATTGAGCGATCCGCCCATCAACGGAATCCAGTAGGCAGCGTCACCGAGACCTTCGATTTCCACTCGCTCATTGGTCTTCCGGATCATGCCGCCGGCGATACCTTCGGCGCCGTCTTTCCCGATGGCCTTTCGCTGTTCGTCGGTCAGCCGCTTGTTGGCCGCCTCCGCAGCGACCTTGATGCGCTCCTGCAGCTGTTTCTCGGTCAGTTTGGGCGGGATGAAGTTGGCGGCAGTCGCACGGCTTTTCTGCAGCATGATGCTGACGCTGAAATCGGTGGACATCTTGCGCAGATCGAGCTTGACCTTCTCGCCCGCCTTGCGCCTGGCGTTCTTCATCATTTCGTCCATCATTGCCTGCTGGCGTTCTTCGGCATCCGGACGTGGCCAGGAGTAGTTGCAGCTGAAGTTCTTGCGAAACGATGATGGCTGCACCTTGAGATCAGCGGGCGCATCGAACGCCTGCTGCAGCGCGGTTACCGGGAGCACGTCGCAGATGTTGTCGCCCATGAAGCTGGCGAGGTTGCCAGTGTCTGCACGCTGCTTGGCCGGCGTGGATGCGGTCGATGCCTCCTGTTGTGAGGCGGGTGCTGTGGGCGCGGATGAGGTGCCGTCACCATTCCCGCTGCCACCACAGGCAGCAAGCAGGATGGCGCCGGAGCAGGCAAGGAACAGGGCGAATGGACGCTGGTTGGGCTTCATCGGGGTCTCCTGGTTTTTGCGGACGGACAATCCATGATGGCAGGTGGCCGTCGGGATGACGACAATGCCGGTATCAGAAGAGTAACGGCCCAGTGCCGTGTTTGGCGACATGCAGACAAGCCGCAAACCATGGGACACGACACCCGGCGTGGTGCTCGACACCAACGTCTGGCTGGACCTCCTGCTGTTTGATGATCCCCGGACGCTCAGGCTGTCCGAACTGGTTGATGCCTCATGCGTCCGCCTGCTGGCATCGGCGGCAACGCGTGCAGAATGGCAGCGCGTGCTGGGCTATCCGCAGCTGGGTCTGGATACGCCGACGCAGCAGCGGCTGCTGCAGTCCCACGATGCTCTGGCCTTTCGCGTGGATGAAGCCAGCGCAGCGATCGCCGACCATCCAGCAGTGTCGTCGAGGCTGCCGCGCTGTCGTGATCCTGACGACCAGATGTTTCTCGAGCTGGCAGCCGGCGCCGGTGCGGTATCGCTGCTGACGCGAGACAATGCCCTGCTCGAACTGGATCGCCGGTGCCGGCGCGCGGCGGGATTCGCGGTTTGTCGGCCCGAGACATGGCTGGCAGGGTTTTCAGCCACTGACGGGCCGGCAGACGAAGCAGGCGGGAAGGTGCCGCGGACAGACCGATAGTCCTCGCTGTATCCGGTTCCTTCTTGGAGATCAGGGAGTGACTGGCAACCATGCAGGCCATGGCCGCGAGATAGCCCGGCTGCGTGACGTGTCTCCCGGAGGCTGAAAGGACCCGAATGTTCGATCTTCGCTTTGACAATGCCTACGTCCGTGAGCTGCCCGGCGACCCGCTGCAGGGGCGGAATCCGCGGCAGGTCGAGTCCGCGCTCTATAGCCGGATCGTGCCGGAACCGGTGCTGAAGCCACAGCTGCTGGCCTGGTCCGAGGACGCGGCCCAACGGCTGGGCATCGATCGTACAGGCACCGATCCGGCGCTGCTCGCCGACTTGTTGGCCGGCAACCGGCTGCTGTCGGGAATGGAGCCATTTGCCAGCAACTACGGCGGTCATCAGTTCGGCCACTGGGCCGGGCAGCTGGGTGATGGGCGCGCGATCAGCCTTGGCGAGGTCATCGGTGCGGATGGTGCCCGTTGGGAGCTGCAGCTCAAGGGAGCGGGGCGTACTCCATATTCGCGAGGTGCGGATGGTCGTGCCGTGCTGCGTTCGTCACTGCGGGAGTTCTTGTGCAGCGAGGCGATGCACCATCTTGGCGTCCCGACCACGCGTGCGCTGAGCCTGGTCCTGACCGGTGAGCGGGTCGAACGTGACCTGTTCTACGACGGCAATCCGGCCATGGAGCCGGGCGCCATCGTCTGCCGGCTGGCACCGTCCTTCATCCGTTTCGGGCACTTCGAGCTGCCGGCGTCACGTGCTGACCTGGCGCTGCTGAGGCAGCTGCTGGATTTCGTGATCCGGCGTGATTTCCCGGCTATTGACGCCAACGATCCACAGGTTCGCTACGCCAGGTGGTTTCAAGACGTCGCTGCGCGGACGGCAGTGTTGATGGCGGAGTGGATGCGCGTCGGCTTCGTGCACGGCGTGATGAACACCGACAACCTGTCGGTACTCGGCCTGACCATCGACTACGGTCCCTACGGCTGGATCGACGACTTCGATCCGGACTGGACGCCGAACATCACCGACCGTCACGGCCGCCGCTATCGCTTCGGACAGCAGCCGCAGATCGGGTTCTGGAACCTGCAGCGCCTGGCGCTGGCGGTGGCCCCGCTTTGCGACGATCACAACGCATTGAACGACGGTCTGCAGCTGTATGCGGACCGGTTTGAGGCGATGGATCGCCAGCATGCAGCTGACAAACTCGGGATGGCACAACGTCCGGATGACGGTGAGCTGCAGGCGGACTGGCTGACCCTCCTGCGCGATGCCGAACTCGACATGACCCTGGCCTACCGTGCGCTGATGTCCTTCGATGTTCGAACACCGGTCGAAGCATTTCTGGCTTCGCCTCGCTGGCGGGATGCCTGCTATGACGAGGCGCGCATGGCGTCGCAGCGGAGCAAGGCCGCCGACTGGTTTATGCGTTACGCAAAGCGACTGGGTGAGGACAGACTATCCACCGAGAGCCGTCAGCAGCGGATGCAGTCCGCCAATCCCTACATCGTGCCGCGAAATTACCTGGCGCAGCAGGCTATCGCCGCCGCCGAGTCCGGCGATCCGGGTCTGCTGCACGATCTGATGCGTGCCCTGCAGACGCCGTACGAGGAGAACGACCTGACGCGCCGATTTGCCGGGCGCCGCCCGGACTGGGCTCGGCATCGCCCCGGCTGTTCGATGCTCTCCTGCAGCTCCTGAACATGCGGTCGCACGCCGGCGTCAGCACCGGGCAGATTGAATCAGCGGTCGCCTGCGATGCCACCAGGGCCGACTTTTCCTGGGCCTGGTTCGGGGCTATTGTCGGGACAGATGACGGAAGGGGAGCCATGAACGGGCGGCGCGAACACGAAGATGATGGCGATGGCAGGGGATTCGTGGTGCCGTGCGCCCGGCTGCCATATCGGGCGCCGTTGCGCTGGCTTGCGCTGGGCTGGGCCGATCTCCGCCGAAGCCCCGGGTTGAGCGCAGGCTTCGGACTGACGATCGTGCTGGTGAGTCTGCTGATATCGACGTTTGCCTGGTGGCTGGGCCGCTTTGCGCTGCTGGCCGCGCTGCTTTCCGGGTTCGTATTCATCGCGCCGCTCATCGGCGTGGGTCTGTATTCGGTGAGTCGACGGCTCGAACAGGGACACCGCCCGCACTGGCGTGCTTCTCACCGACTGGCGCGGCGAGTCATGGGGCAGGCGGCCGTGTTCGCGCTGCTGCAGCTGGTGATCATTCTGCTGTGGTCACGGGCCGGCATGATGGTGGCAGCCTTCGTCCCGGTCCGCGACAGCGACCCCGCGACCCTGGTCGAGTTCCTGCTGGTCGGCTCTGCGGTCGGCTCGGTGTTTGCGCTGGCAACCTTCGCGGCAACCGCGTTTTCGCTGCCGATGATCGCGGATCGCGATGTGGACATGGTCACCGCCTGTCTGTCGAGCGTGAACGCGGTCCTGCGAAACAAGGGCGTGAGTTTGTTGTGGGGATTGCTGATCGTGCTTTTCACCGGACTGGGCTTCGCCACCGTATTCGTCGGCCTTGGGATTGTCATGCCGTGGCTCGCCTACGCCAGCTGGCATGCCTACCGCGAGACGCTCGATGCCGCTGAGTGGCCGATCCTGGCGGACTAGCATTCGGCCTGCGCTGGTTGGCCGTGCAGGCAGTGGCAAGAATGAAGCGTTCTGCCGTATGGCAGGCGTTGTGGCGCGCACCGCGCCTTGCTGCGCGTTGCCGCTGGGTGGGGGTAGACCCAACACTCGTGTCACCAGCCGCCATTTCCTTCACAGCAACGCCAGTCGGGCGTTCATGTCGAGGTCGAACCGGCCGTACGGGTTGACGTGCTCCCAGATCAGTGGCGTCAGGGCTGCATAGTCGCGTGGGCTCATTCTCCCCTGCCAGTGCGGTTGCGCGAGCACTTTCTGGATCATCAGTGTGTTGATGTAGACCATGCTGTTCTGGATCAGGTGCAGTGCGAGCATGCTGATCTCGTGATCTTCGCGGCGGTTGCTCACCATCTCGCCGCGACGGGCGAAGAACACGAAGTCGGTGGCTCCATTCCACTGCTCGACCACGTTCAGCCCTTGGTTGATCTCGCGGCGCAACGCTTCGGTATGCAGATAGCGACAGAGGAAGATCGTCTTGACCGCTTTGCCCAGCTCGGCGAAGGCCTTGTACGTCGGGTGCTGCACGTTCTTCTTGGTGAATCGGCGCAGGATGGCTTCGGTTTCCGCCGTGCCCAGCCGCAGTGCCTTAGCGTACTTGACCATCTGGTCGTATTGTTGACGCACCACTTCCCAGTCGATTGGTCGGGTCAAGATCAGTTGCAGGTTCGGGTAGGCATCGGCCTTTCCGGTCTCCGGTCGGTACAGCTTCTGCGAATGGATCGCCTTCAGCCGTGGCAGCAACTGGAAGGTGAGCATCCGGCAAAAGCCGAACGCGACCGTGCTCTGCCCGTGCGAGTCGACGTACTGGCGATCCACCTCCATCTCGGTGCAGTGATGGATCACGCCCTCGATCATCGACGCGACCTCGGACGATGATGGCGATTTGAGCTGGGAGTGAATGCACAGTGAGTTTCGCTCGACGTGCCAGTAGATCATGACACCGCGGCCGCCGTAGCGGACATGCCACTGCGTGGTGAGGTTCTGATCCCATGCGCCAAAATGCTTGGAATCGGATGCGCAGGCGGTCGTTCCGCTGCCCCAGATCGCCGGATTGCGGGCGTGCAGTGTGCCATTAGTCACCACAGCAATCGCCCGCCGCATCGCATCGACACTGATGTAGCGCCTCCGCACGTAGGCCAGGTCCTTCGCCGTCGTGCCGGAATCCAGGCTCGCCATGCGCTGCAATCCAGCATTGGTTCCGAGGCCATGGAGGCACAGCAACAGGCGCGGCTGCAGGACCGAACGTTCCAGCGCTTCGTAGGCCGTCGGGCTTTTCAGCACGTCGGTGAAACTCAGCCGCAGGTCGGTCTCCTTGACCATGTCGAGCAAGCTGGTCATCGGCCAGATTCGGTTGAGTTCGGCTTTCAATGCCGTCAGGTTGGGCGGATCGGGCTGCGCGTCCAGCGGTGTCAGCGTGATCCAGCTCCCGCCCTTGGCGCTGAGCCGGACGTACGGGTTGCTGTCCAATCCGGCGTCAAACACCTGCAGCGCATCGCGCATCTCGGTTTGCAAATCGGCAACGAAGCGATCCGCATCGAGCGGGAGGTTCAACGCTTGGTAGTAGTCTTCCCGGTTTCCCTCGAAGTCGGACGGTAGGTCTTCTTCAGGGTTACGGTAACGGTTGGCACCAACCACCCAGATCTCCTTGCAGCGAAGTTGCTCGCGCAAGGCTTCCAGCACCGTGATTTCGTAGGTGATGCGGTTGACACGATCCCGGCCTGCGGCGTCCTTCTCCATCACGGCGTCGCGCCATAGGCCACGCACGACAGCATCGACCGGAACTGCTTCGTCGGCCGGAAAGGTGTGCGCCTTGCTGTCGGCGAAGCGTTTGACCAGTTCGAGCGCATCCATCACCGGGCGGTGCCGTTCGTTGTTGGAACGGAACTCCAGCGCGGCGAGCAGCTTGGGCACCATGCGGCGGTAGTGGCCCTTGTACGAGTTGCGGATCACCGTGCGCAGTGTCACGCGGTACGTTGGTCCGGTCGCCTTCCACTCCTTGACCAGATCGCGCAACGTCTGTTCGCCCACTACGGGGAACACCACGTCCCGCACCACGCCATCCGGGTGGGCCAGGGTGGCGTCGGCTAATTCGAATAGCAGGTTCTGCTTGCCGGTGACACGCTTGAGATCGTCCAACAATTCCCGCTCGACCTTGCGTTCGGCGCGTGCGCCGATCTGATGGATGGTCTCAATCAGCAGGTCGACAAGATCGTCGGTGAGCGTGCGGGCGCGCAAATGGACATAGGCCGCCAGCCAGGTGATGCGTGCCGCTTCTGGATGCCGGCGCAGCTCGTGTGGCGCTTCGACCGACACACGACGACGGCAGCGCTCCAGATCGCGTAGCGAGACGCGGTCGAATAGATTGGCCGGAAGCTCGATCTCCCTGATCCGCTCCAGCTTCGCCAGCTCTTCCTGCATGCTGGCGAGACTAGGGCGTCCAGGACTCCCACGCAGCGACAGCAGCACGGCTGGCGCACCGCCTCCCGCGTCGTCCTGCGCAGTATCGCCACCGCCGCCGTCCGAGCGCAGCAAGGCGTCCAGGCGGTCGCGCGTCGCCGGCGATAGCCGTTGGTGCACGCCAGCGTGAAAACGATCCTCGTGAGCCCGCAGCGCAGTGCGAGCGATGCGTTCCACCCGATCGGGTGTCGGTGGTTCGATCGTCAATTCGCGGCATCGCGCCTCCAGCCGCTCGATCATCGGCGCGATCTCGCCACCCGCCTCAGCGGCGACGTGATCGCGCAGCCACTTGGCCAGCATGCCGGCGTCAGCAACCGTGGCCTCGCGGAACCCGAAGCGAACCCGGATTTCGGCGCGCAGCCGCTCGGCCGTGCGCCCTGTGAGGAGGGCATCACCGTCAATCGGCGCTGGCACGTCGAGCTGCTTGCACAGTGCAGCTATCCCGTGCATTTCGACTTCAGCCGCGTCGCGCGGAAACCGACCCCGCTCACGGAAGAACGTCAACAAGATGGCGAAGCCCAGCCGGTTCGAGCGGCTCTTCGCCATCACCAGCTCGCGTTCGGCGGGCGCCAAAGCCCATTCCACGCTGCCGGCGTCCACCATGCCCGCTACTTTCCTGATGGTTGGTTGGACCCGGGCCACCCAACCCGAGCAAGAGTTTCGATCAAGGTGGTGCGCTTCACGCCAAAGTTGCGGCAGACGGCCGCCTTCGACATACCGCCATCCAGCGCACCGAGGATTGCATCCAACTTCTCACCGACGATGGCGGGCGGTCGCCCGCCGATCCGGCCGCGACGCCTGGCCGCGGCCAGGCCAGCGACAACGCGTTCCCGGATCAAGGCCCGCTCGTACTGCGCGAGTGCGCCGAACACGTGGAACAGCAGTTCACCCGATGCCGTCGTGGTGTCCATACCTTCGGTGAGCGACCGAAACGCCACCTGCCGCTCCTTCAGCGTGTTCACGATGTCGAGCAGGTGGGACAGCGAGCGGCCGAGCCGGTCCAGCTTCCAGACGACAAGCACATCAGCAGGCCGGACGAATGCCAGCACCTTGGCCAAGCCGGGCCGGTCATCCTTCGCGCCGGAGGCGCGATCCTCAAACAGGTGTCGGGCATCGACGCCCGCCGCCAGTAGTGCGTCGCGCTGCAGATCCGTGCTCTGCCGGTCGGAGTCCGATGAAACGCGCATGTAGCCAACTAGCATAGGCGGAAAACCATCGTGTTCAGGTTCCCACATGGTAGTTCATTGCGACAAGGTTTTTCGTATCGTTTTCGGGCGGTTAGCCGATGGCTTTTCGGCCGCGCCGACCGTGTGTCGCCAAACACCTGTTTGACGGCACCCACGCTATCAACCAACCGGATGCGAACAAAAGATAGCTGGGCTACAATGTGGCCCATCAATATAGAGGATCATCCCATGTCCGCAAACGCTGTTGTACGTGCCCGCATCGACGAGCACATCAAGGAAGAGGCGTCGACCGTGCTGGCGACGATGGGTCTCACGGTGTCCGATGCCTTTCGCATCATGCTGACCCGCATCGCACGGGAGAAGGCGCTGCCGTTCGAGCCGCTGGTGCCGAATGAGACTACCATTGCGGCGATGCGCGAAGCCCGCGCCGGCAACCTCAGGAGCTTCGATAGCGTCGAGGCGTTGATGGCAAACCTGCATGCGGAGGATTGAGAACACCGCGCAATCCAAACGTGACTACAAGCGCGAAAGGAAGGGTTCACATCGCACCACGCTCGATGCGGAACTGGTGCCCATTCTGAATGCTCTGGCCTCCGACGAACCGCTGGAATCGCATCATCGTGACCACGCGTTGTCGGGCGACTGGAGAGATCACAGGGACTGTCACGTCAAACCGGATCTGGTGTTGATCTACCGGAAGCCGGATGAGGCGGTGTTGCAACTCGTGCGCCTTGACTCGCACAGCGAGTTGGGGCTTTGAGCCAGCTACTTCTGACAGTTCGGATAGATCACACGATGAGGAAATTCCGAGAATGGTGCCTACATCACTGACGCGGAAAGGGACGCGCTGTCGCCTTCATAGGGCTGCATCGACGAAAGACCTTCCCCAGCTTGCCGCAATTGTTCGAAGTCGCTAGCCTCGTATCTCGACGCGATCAGGCAATCGCCGCGGTTTCGGGGGGAGTCGTTCACGACAATTTGGGGATCAATACATGCGTCTGCGCCGCTTCTTTCTCTCCGCCCCTCGAAGGGCTCTATTCGCTGTCGGGTTGATGCTTTGCTCACTGGCTCCGGCGATGACGCTAGCAGGCACCTGGTCTGCCTCTACTCACGCTGCCAAGCCCGGTGATCGGGTCGATATTGAGTTGCGATTTCAGGGTGATCGTCGCGTGGTGGCTACCGACGCGGTCTGGGTTTTGGATTCCGCCCGCCTGGGTATCGACGCGCCCGCTGGGACACGGTTCGATGATTCGGGAGAAGGCATCTGCGGCACGAACGGTTGGGATCGGGTGTCGGCCCTCTACTTCAGCCCGGACAATTCGCCCTTGCCCGCGGATGACCGATTGGTTTGCGTCATTCCGGTGCAGGTTAGCGACACGGCGGAGCCCGGTCTGGCGCACATCCGGTTGGCAAGTTCGCATTGCGCGGATGCCAAGGCCGGCGAAGCGCCGTGTGAAGTGGTGGAAGGCTGGATCGATATCCAGGGCGTGACGGCATCGCCAGGGCCGGAATGGGCCGTTGACGATACGCTGGATCTCGTGATTCGACTGCGGGAAGGCGATGCCGCGCAAGCGCTGCGTGATGTGGCCGATGAGCGAAACGATGCCGAAGCTGCCGAGCATGACCTGCGCGAATTGTTGGATCGTTTTCACCTGCTTCCCGACAGCCCGCCGGCGGATCTGCATCGACAGCAGCGCCGCCCACCAACCGCCAGCGAGACTGCGTGGTATCGCGAGCACCCTGATCTTGCCAGCGCACAGTTGCACCGCACATTGGTTGCCAGCTTTGCGGACAATGCCAGCCGCGACAAGGCGCTGGAAGCGCTACGCGGCCATGAATCCGTCGAATGGGCCGACGTCCGCCGCATTTCCGTGCTCCGCTATCCGCCAGCGAATACGCGCAAGACCATCACGACAGCTCAATTGAGCGATAGCTCCATTCCCCCGCTTGCGGGGGAAGGTGCCGAAGAGCCTGCCTCGGACTCAATGCGGGGCGGAAGCGGGCAGCCGCTCGTATCAACCGATCACGCCAAAACCACCGGCAACACCGTTCCACAAGAACACCTCAATCTGCTGCGAATCGGCCAAGCGTGGAAGATCGCCGAAGGCTGGGGTTTGGTTGGCGTGCCGGATACCGGCATTTACCGGGAACACGCTGAGTTCAAGTCCTTTAGCGGTTCGGCATCAACTGGCGGAACATTCCTCTCCGACGGCAACTATCTGCCCGCCTTGTCGGAAAACGTCGCCGGCCACGGTCAGCCGGCGGACAATGTGGATGAGTTCCTGTTCAGCTATGCGGGCACAGCAGGTTCGGTGCCCACTACTTGCGATCCCAATCAGGATGGCTGGTTGCACATTTCCGAACCGTACCCCGGTGAGGGCCTGGGCCACGGCAGCCATGTCGCTGGCCTGATCGCGGCCAATGCAGAAGACGGCGGAGGGGTGGCTGGCGGCTGCAAGCATTGTGGGTTGGCGGTTATCAAGGTCAATTCCACGGAGTGCATCAACGGATTCGCGAGCCAGCGATTCGTTACTGACACAGGAGTGACGACAGCCATCGCGTCTGGAGCGCAAGCCATCAACTACAGCGGTGGCGACGGCAATGCTGGCGGCGGTGCCGGCATTACGATTTTCTGTGGCTCAAATCACAACGACATTCGTTGTACGACCGTCAAGGCGGCCTTCGAGGACGATATTTTCGTCAGCGCTTCGTCCGGCAACAATCGCAGCTACATCCAGGCACCGGCCAATGGCGTCTGGGCCACAGCCATCGGCGGCACGCAGGAGAACAACGGTCAGCATGGACTCTGGGACAATTCACCAGGGTCAACCAACGGCTGCCCGTTCTACGACGATGGACACCCAGACAACGACAACAACGAGTGCGGCAGCAACTTTGGCCCAGACGAGCATCCTACTGCCTATCAGGAATTGATGACGCCAGCGGTCAATGTGGTCTCGACGCTATACCCGGGCTACGACTGGAACCGGGCGCTCAACTGCGGCGACCTGATCGGCAGCGACACGGCCAGCGATGGCATCGGCATCTGCACCGGCACTTCCATGTCCGCACCGCAGGTATCCGGCATCGTCGGCCTGATCCGCTCGATCAACCCGTTGGTACCTGTTGGCGCAGCCAAGACAACCGTACCACTTGCTCCGGCTGCTGGCGGTATTCGTAAACTGCTAGCCGACACGGCCAGCCGTTCGCAGCAA
>JAGRJX010000109.1:19094-24045 GCA_020442545.1 Lysobacterales bacterium | reverse complement strand
CGCGGCGGCGCGCGCGGCGTTCGAGAAGGCGCTGGACCAGGCACCGGATGCGCAATCAGTCCTTCGTCACCTCGGCAATCTCTGGCAGGACCTCAACGAGCCGGAAAAGGCGCTGGACTGTCTTGATCGCGCGCTGGCGCTGGATCCGGCGGACGTGATCGCGCTGAACGGTCGCGGTCTGGTGCATACCGAAACCCGACGTTTCGAGGCCGCCGCCGCCGACTACGGGCGGGTGCTGGCGATGCGTCCCGACTCCGCCGAAGCGCACAAGCGACAGGCGATCCTGCGTCTGCTGCAGGGCGACTACGCCAACGGCTGGGCGGACTACGAAGCCAGTCTTCGCCTGTCGCGCAGCGCCGTGATCGGTGCGCTGGCTGATGTGCCGTACTGGCAGGGCGAAGACCTCCACGGCAGGCGCATCCTGCTCTCCGAGCCGAATGGCATTGGCGATACGCTGCAGTTCATGCGCCTGATTTCGCGGCTCCGCCAGCGCGGTGCCGAGGTGGCCTTCTTCGGACCTGCGCGCCTGCTGCGTCTGCTGCGGACCTTTCCCGAACCGGTCGAGTGGCTGTCCGAAATCAACGGCCAGCGCTTCGACTACCAGGCCGAGCTGTGGAGCCTGCCGCACTGGCTGGGACTGAGCCTCGACAACATCCCGGCCGACATCCAGTACCTGACAGCTGAGCCGGTTCGTGTCGAACGCTGGTCAGCCTGGCTGCAAGGTCAGCCCGGCCAGTTCCGCGTTGGCGTGTGCTGGCAGGGTAATCCGGCGCGCAAGATCGACGTCGTCCGTTCGGTTCCGCTGCGGATGCTGCAGCCACTGGCCGCGGTTCCCGGCGTGCAGCTGGTGAGTCTGCAGGCGCAGCACGGACTGGAGCAGCTGGATGACCTTCCCGACGGCATGACGGTGATCCGGCCACCGGCGGATTTCGATGACGGTGCGGATGCCTTTCTCGATACCGCCGCGCTGATGCAGTCACTGGATCTGGTGGTCACTATCGATTCCGCGCTGACGCATCTTGCCGGTGCGTTGCGGCGCCCGGTCTGGCTGGCGTTGCGTTCCGTTCCGGAGTTCCGCTGGATGCTCGACCGTAGCGACAGTCCCTGGTATCCGTCGGTTCGCCTGTTCCGGCAACAACACCTGGGCGACTGGACGCCGGTCTACCAGGCGATGGCGGCAGCGCTGCAGGAAGCCGTCAGCCAGAACCAGGAAACACGCGTGGACTCGTGATGGCGGACAAGGCGGCGATGCCGCCGGCGAGCAGGAACACGACGCTGAAAGCGGTGGCGGGTGAGCTTGGCTGCAGGATCGAAAAGGCGAGGCCGCCGACGGCCAGCGTGGCGGCGGTGCCGAGCGACGAGGCGATCTGCAGCGCCGAGGAGTAGCGGCCCTGTTGCTCGACGGGCGCCAGCTTCAAGGTCAACACCGCCAGCATGGGGAAGGCCAGTCCCATGCCGAGTCCGGTCAGCGACCAGCCGAGCAGCATGCTCCAGTCGGGCACAATGCCGAGAACGGCGGCGGCGCAGAGGCTGATCCCGGCGGTCATGAACAGGCAGCCGCGCCCCAGCCAGGTCTGTCGCCGGGCGGCATCCTCGATCCGCGACTGCGCGTGGCTGCCAATGCTCCAGCTCAACGCGCCACCGGTCAGCGCGAGACCCGCATGCGTGAGCGACCAGCCGCGCTGCTGGTGCAGCCAAAGCGGAACGAAGGCTTCGCAGAGGAAAAACGCCGACGAGTTGAGGCCGCGCAAGGCGATCACTGTCGGCAGCCCGTGCCGCAGTCGCAGCGTGCCCTTTGGCAGCAGCTGAGTGGCCGCCAGCGCGATGCCGGCCAGCGCGATCGCGATCAGCGGCAGCTTCCAGCTGCCGGCGGAGGCGCTGGCGGACAGGGCAATGCTGCCGACCGACGCCACGAACGCCCAGGGCAACTGTCGAAGTCGTCCCTGCCTTGCGCCGTTGACGGCGCCGAGACCGCGCAGCGGTGGCAGTACCAGCGCTGCGACCGGCAGCAGCAGCGTGGCAATGCCGAGGAACAGCCAGCGCCAGCCCAGCTGCTCGACGATCCAGCCGGAAATCGCCGGCCCGACGATGGCTGGTACCACCCAGGCCGCGGAGAACAGGGCGAATAGTCGTGGGTGCAGCGAATCGGGCAACCGTCGCGCGCTGGCGACATACAGCGCCACCACCAGCGCGCCGACGCCGAAGCCCTGCACGATGCGTCCGGCGACCAGCGTTGCCATGGACGCGGCGAGCCCCGCGATCAGCAGGCCCGCGGTGAACATCAGCAGTCCGCCGGCCATGGCCCGCATCGGGCCATGGTGGTCACAGTCGCGCCCGGCCCAGACCATGGCGATCAGGGAGCCGGCGAGCGTGCCCGCAAAGGCCAGCGCATACAGCGGCACGCCATCCAGTGCCATCGCCACGGCGGGCATGCCGGCGGCCACGCCAATGGCCTCGAAGGCGACCATCGAGCACAGCCCGATCGAGCCGATGCTCAGCGCGCGCCATTCGCGGTCGAACAGCGATCGCTTTGGCCCGGACTTGACGCTCAAGGGATTTCCTCGCCAGAAAGACCGGGAGCATACACATCGAGCCGGACGGGAGCGTCCCCCATGTGCGCATTGAGGCACCATGCGTCACGTCGCCGGACGGACGCGAAGATGCGCTTGAGTGCTGATGATCGGTCGTATGGCTAGAGGCGACGCCGATCAAGTCGCGCTCCCGACGAAAGCAGGAACGACGACGAAGCATTCGCTCAGGGTTGCGCTGGGAGCAAAAAAAGGACGGCGGCGTGAGGGGAGGGCACGCCGCCGTCGTTCCACTGCGATGGTGCGGTTTTTTCAGCCTTCGTTGGCGTTGGCGACCGAGAAATTCTGCGCGGCTTCCTTGCCGTACCAACGGCCGTCCAGCAGCACCAGCTCATGCTCGCTGGCGATGGGTGCGTTGAACATGGTGACTGTGGTGCGCACGCGCGCGGTGTCGCCGTCGATCTCCAGCACCTCGACCTGCAGCGTGTTGGCGATTTCATCGAGGTCGATGCCATACAGTCGCACGGCGTCCTTCGCCGCCGCGAGCACGCCACCGGCACGATCCAGCGCCGATTCCAGCGGCAGCGACTTCAGCTCGTCGAGGCTGCTGATGCCACTGTGACGCGCCGCGTCGGTGACGAGGGTCAGCGCCTGGCGCATGGTGTCCGAGCTCAGGAAGTCGGTGCTGGCCGCCCATTCCTGGATGCCCGGAAAGGCCAGGCGAAGCGACTCGCGCTGTTCGGCGGTGAGGTCGCTGTCCTCGGAGCTGATCGCCATCTGGATGGCGCCCATGCCCATCAGCATCGCGCCGGGCAATTTGGGACGGGCTTGTTCCAGCTTCGGCTCGATCTCGGCCATCAGCTGCTCGACGGCATCCGGCGCGACGAAGCGACCGATGTTCTCGTCGAACTCCGCGCGGTCGTCATCGCTGATCGGCTCCAAGCGCTTGATCTCGTACATCGCGCGGACCTGCTCCCACTTCGAGGCCGGCACCAGCGACTGCGCGATGCCGGTGACGTTGTCCTGGCGGAACAGGTAGGCCAGATCCTGGATCTGCGCGGCCGGGTCCGGGACATTGGCGGCAGCTGCCTTCGCGGCGTTGGAAGCGTTGTAATCGGCGGCAAGCACCGGCGCCTGGAAGGCGACAAGGCCCGCGGCCATCAGGGTGAGGGTCAACAATTTGCGTTTCATGCACGGGCTCCTCTGTGGTGGTGTGCGGAGCTAGTGTGCTAGTGAGCTAAAACACCGAACAGTGCCGAAAGTACCGGGTGCGCAGCAGGCTGAAGTACCGCTGCCATTCCTGACGCAAAAAAAAGCGATATTTCAAAGAATTACGTGGATTTCCTCAGAAAGACCGGCACTTCCTTGTAGATCGGCGTGCGGCTGCCGCTGCTGTAGTGACTGGCCGGAACCAGACCGCTGGCCTCCGGAAAATAGGCCGCGACGCAGCCTCTCGCGATGTCAAAGGCGCGTAGCGTGAAGCCCTCGACGCGGCGACTTACCCCATCGTCGATCAGAGATTCGACGTCGACCCGCTGGCCTTCGCGCAGGCCGCGTTCGGCGAGGTCATCCGCATGCGCGAACAGGGCGCGCCGGTCACCGGCGACGTCGCGATAGCGGTCATCATCCGAGTACACGGTGGTGTTGAACTGGTCGTGCGCGCGGATGGTCATCAGGGCCAGCACGTCGGCGCCGTGACGATCGCGTGCGGTCGTGAGAGGCGTTTCCGCGACCAGTGGCGCGGGGATCAGCTTTGCCTTCTGGCCCTGCGTGGCCCAGCGTCGTTCGGCTGCGGCGTTGGGCAGATGGAAGCGGCCTTCCTGTTCCAGTCGAACCCGATAGTCGTCGAATCCTTCGGTCACGCCGCGCTGGCAGTGCTCGATGGCATCACGAATGCGGCCGTAGTCGTCGGCGAGTGAGAGCCAAGGAACGGCTGGCGCGCGACCGATGGCGTTCCCCAGCCGTGCGACGATCACCGGCTCGCTGAGTTGTCGTTCGCTGATCGGTGACTGCACGCCACGCGAGGCGCGCACGGTGCTGCTGGAGTCCTCGGTGGAGATGCACTGCGCCCGCCCTCCGCTCAGGTCCTTGTCGGTGCGGCCCAGCGTGGGCAGCAGCAGGCCGATCTCGCCGGGATGGCAGTGGGTGCGATTGAGCTTGGTGGCAATATGCAGGGTGAAGCGAGAGCGGGTGAGTGCGTCCAGCACTCGCGGTGCATCCGGTGCAGCGACGCCGAAATTGCCGCCCAGCGAGAGCAGGGCTTGCATGGATCCGTCGAACAGCCCGTCGATCACGGCGGCCGCGTCGCAACCGTCATCACGGCACAGCGCGACGCCATCGAAGCAGGCAGACTGGTTGTCCAGCCATCGCGCCGACACCTGCGAGGTGGCGCCCATGGTGCGGTCGCCCTGCACGTTGGAGTG
>JAGRJX010000109.1:0-18993 GCA_020442545.1 Lysobacterales bacterium | reverse complement strand
CCATGCACCAGGTCAGCATGGTGGCTTTCGACTTGGCGTAGCAGTCGGCGATCTCGCGGATCGCGGCTTCCCCGAGGCCGGACTCGCGTTCGATGTCCGGCCAGTCCAGCGCGCTCACCCCGTCGCGCAGCGCATCAAGGCCATCGCAATGGGCGTTGATGAACGCATGGTCGAGCACCTCGCCCGGGTCGCGGGCTTCCAGCTCGAACAGGGCCTTCATCACGCCCTGCATGGCGGCGAGGTCGCCANNNGGCGTACGCGATGGATGGCATTGGCAACCGGAATACCACGGTTCCCCAGCAGCTCGCCGAGGTTCTTCGGGTCGGAAAAGTTGGTGAAGCCGCGTTCGGCCATCGGGTTCAGCACCAGCACGGTGGCACCGCGCTGGCGTGCCTCGTACAGCGCCGCCATCATGCGCGGGTGATTGCTGGCCGGATTCTGGCCAATCACCAGGATCAGCTCGGCATGCGCGAAGTCCTCCAGCTGACAGGTGCCCTTGCCGATGCCGATGCTCTGCTTCAGCGCATGGCCGGACGGCTCGTGGCAGAAGTTGGAGGAGTCGGGCAGGTGCGGGCTGCCATAGCTGCGCGCCAGCAGTTGCCAGAGGAATGCCGCTTCGTTGCTGGAACGGCCCGAGGCATAGAACGCGACGGTCTTCGGGTCCAGCGCGTGGAGTTCGGTGGCGGCAACACGCAGCGCCTCGTCCCAGTTGATGGCGCGGAACTTGTTGGTCGACCGCTCGTAGAGTACCGGCGTGGTCAGGCGACCCTGGAACTCCAGCTCGAAGTCGCTCAGCGCACGCAACTGTTCCGGCGTCTTGCCGTCGAAGAATGCGGCATCAGCGGCCTTGCGGGTCATTTCCCAGGCGACTGCCTTCTGGCCCTGCTCGCAGCTGTCGACCAGCGGGCGTCCCGGTTTGTCGGGAAAGGCGCAGCCGGGGCAGTCGAAGCCGCCATGCACCTTGTTTGCGTGCAGGAACGAGCCGATCACCTTGAGCGGAATCCGCTGACGCCGGAATGCTTTCAGCGAGGCTGCGATGGCGCCGCGTCCGCCGGCTGGCTTCCCGCGTGGTTTCGAGCCGCTCATGGCGCGGGTGGAGAACTTCGGTTCATTGGCTGACGTTAGTGTGCGTCGCCGTTCTTGACAATGGTCGGAGACAATCGACGATCCTGACGACGGTATAGTTCAGCTTTGCATCCGGAGTTTCCAGCCGATGAAGCCACCGCAAAGCGTCGGGCTGCCGCCGCGTCCGATCCTGGGCGACGCCGAGCGCATCGAGCGTGCCGCCGCGTTTGCTGATGAACTATCGGCGCGGCGCACGGTTCGCGACTACGCGCCCACGCCGGTATCGCGCGAGGTGATCGAACACTGTCTGCGAGCGGCTGGCAGCGCCCCCAGTGGCGCCAACCAGCAGCCGTGGCGCTTTGTTGCCGTGTCGGATCCGGCCATCAAGCAGCGCATCCGTGAGGGTGCGGAGGCCGAGGAGCGCGAGTTCTACGAGCGTCGTGCGCCTGACGAATGGCTGGAAGCGCTGGCGCCGCTGGGCACCGATCCCGACAAGGGTTTCCTCGATGTGGCGCCGTGGCTGATCGCCGTGTTCTACGAGCGCTTTGGCTTCAATGAGGCGGGCGAGAAGCGCAAGCGCTACTACCCGCACGAATCGGTCGGCATCGCCACCGGCATGCTGATCGCCGCCCTGCATCACGCCGGCCTGTCGACGCTGACGCACACGCCAAGCCCGATGGGCTTCCTCAACGACATCCTCGGACGACCAAAGAACGAGATGCCCTACCTGCTGCTGGTGGTCGGTCACGCAGCCGATGGCTGCCAGGTTCCCGATATCCGACGCCTGCCGCTGGAGCAGATCGCCACTTTTTGCTGAAGCCTCATGGTCGCAGCGAGTCCGTGTTCACAGCCGGCATGATGATGCACCTTGCCAGAAACCCGCGCATTCGTGTGCATGGCCTCACCAATGCGTGCTCGCAGCGGGTGCTCCGGCTGCTCGTGGACCTGCGAATGGAGCGCGAGATCGTTTCCTGCCAGCGTGATGTGAAGACCATGCCGGCTCCAGTACCGCTGCGCATGCCGCATCCAATGGATGAGTCGCTGCTGTTGGAGATGGCTGGCGGACGGTACGCCAGGTCTGCTGCCGTCGCGCAATATCATGCGACGCACCGCGATGTGGAGCTCCGTCCTTCACCAGCGCCATCCATTGAAGGCCGGTTGCATTTCAATGAATGGACTGGCTTCCCGGCAGTAGCCGGCGGAAAGCGTGCCGGATCCACACAGCGTCCGGAACTGGAGCGTTTCCACACGGCGATCCACGCACAGCCAGCCTGCCGGTGTGCGCTGGCATGCGGTGGTCGCTGCGCTCTGCTTGGCGCGTCGAGGCACTTCCTTCCGTGATCTGGATGCGCCACAAGGACTTCCAACGCTGGCTGAAGATACGCTCGCGCGGTCTGCGGCGCTACGTGCTGGTGCAGGGCGTGCTGCTCTACGGGCTCCCGATGTTCGTGATCATGAGCGTGCTCTTGCATCGCGAGGGTCAGCCGCTCTGGCTTCTCGGCGTGTCGCTGCTGCTCTGGCTGCTGGGTGGTGCGCTGTTCGGCTGGCTGCTATGGCGCGTCAACGAATGGCGCTTCCGGCGCGTTCTGCACCGCGTTCGCACACGTCGCCGGGGCAAGCCGAGCGGCGAATAACCGTTGCTTGGCCGGCGCCTAGTCGGCGACTGGCGGCCAGCGATCAACACGATACACCGGATACAGGTTCAGGCGCTGGTCGTAGCTGCTGTGGCGCTGGTAGAAGAAGTTGAGACGGGCAAACGGGTTGGCGGCGAAGGTCGGGTCTTCCAGTGCTTTCGCGAAGGCGGTTTGCAGCGCCGCGTCGCCTCGCAGCATGTCGCGGGCCACCGCTTCGGCGACATAGGGCTCCATGTATTCCTTTCGCTCGAAGGCGTTGTTGAACTTGCCCCAGGCGGCCAGCGAGTCGGCCAGGGTCGGCTCCAGCAACGCCAGCACCACGCGCGCATTGGGTTGGGCGATCGGAACGTACAGGGCTCCTGGCCGGATGTCCTGCGCTTCCTTGGTCCAGCTACCTTCCAGCGTCATGCGTTGATGCCCCTCCATGGAGCCTGTCCCGGGCGTGGCCTTGCTGGCACGGAAGCTGGACACGTCGGCGGCGTTGACCGCTTCGCTGATCGGAGTGACGTTGACGCCATGCAGGGCCAGGATCGGCTGCACCTCGCGTACGAAGGCGGCGGGAACGATGTAGCCCGCTTTGGGCGCCTGGATGCGAACGCTGGGCTGGATGTCGTCGCGCAGCGGGATGGTCCACACGGCGGGCGTGTCTTCGTCGTAGCGCGTCATCAACGTGCCTGAAATCTCCGATGGCGTGCGGCTGTAGGCAAAGCCCATGAAGTCGATGTCGCGAGCCTTGTCGCTGGCGCTGAACTCCATGTCCACCGGCTTGCCGGCGAAATCGGCGCTGCGGCGGTCGGCTTCGGCGGCGAGCTTCAGCCATACAGCACCGTGTTCGGCGGTCTGCTCCAGCATGTTGACGATCGCGTTGCGGGTAATTCGAACGCGAGTCGGATAATCCTTCCAGGAATGCGTTTCGACCAGCATGCCAAAGCGGTTGCGCAGCCAGAAGTACCCGTGCGAGAAGCGCGGCGGCGGCACGCCGTCGACGAAACCGGATGACGGGTCGTCATAGGTCACGAAAGACGGGTAGAAGGGCAGCGGCAGCGAGCCTTGCTTCTTGAGACTGGCAAGCATGTCGCGGCTCATCTGCTGGCCGGCGGCGCGCAGGGCGTCGTCACCGGCATGCAGGGGCTCGATCTGGATGCTGACGTCGTGCCGGAACCTGGCACCATCGGTGACGTGCAGGTCGACGTAGGCTATCGGATCCCAGGCATTGACCAGGCGCAGCATGGCGCGCATTTCCGGCGCGTCGGCTTTCAGGTAGTCGCGATTGAGGTTGAAGTTCTGCGCCGTGGTGCGCCAGCCCATTTCCTCCGGGCCGCGCTGGTTGGGGCGGTTCCAGGCGCCGAAACGCTCGTGGCCGTCGACATTGAACACCGGCACGAACAGCAGAACCTGCTCTTGCAGCGTGCCTTTCGCCGCCTCGCCATCCAGCACCTGGCGCAGGGCGAGAAAGCCGGCATCCTTGCCGTCGATTTCGCCGGCATGGATGCCGCCCTGCACCAGCAGAACGGGAATGCCGTCGCGGTGTGCGGTCTCGGCGTCCAGCGCGCCGCTGCGGCTGACCACCAGCGCCTTCATCGGACGACCTTCCGGCGTGATACCGAAGTCGATGCAGCGCACGGCATCCGGATAGCGCGCAGCGAAGGCATCGCAGAGGGCGATCACCTCGTCGTAGCGGCCAGTCTTCACGAAACCGGAGCGTTCCGAGACCGTGCCGAGCGGTGACGGCACGGCGGCGAAGGCTTGCGCGGCAAACAGCGAGAAGGCGACGGCAAGCAGGCGGGAGGCGGGAATCATGGGCGGCTCGGTCAGATGGCAGGGGGTCGGCGACCGATGTTACGACATTCGCCGATCATGGCCGGCCGGCGCGGCCATTTCCGCAGACGATGCCAGCCCGCTTGCTGCCTTGCGCCACTTTCGCAACACTGTGCGCCACGACGGAGCGGCGCACGGATATGGAAATCAGCATCAACTGGATCATCATCGGCATCACCGCCGTCGTCTCGTACCTGGCCCTCCAGGACGGCAAGCTGATGGCGCGCCTGATCTTCTGGCCGCCGGCGATCAGCAAGGGCAGGGAGTATCACCGGCTGCTCAGCTACGGACTGATTCACGCCGACTTCACGCATTTTCTGTTCAACATGATCACCCTGTATTTCTTCGGGCGGTTGATCGAACAGGTCTACAACGCCATTGCGGGGCCTGCCGGCTACGCACTTTTTTACGCGGGCGGACTGCTGGCGTCGATCCTGCCGACCTACTTGCGACATCGGAACGATGCCAGCTACCGCAGTCTGGGTGCCTCCGGCGCGGTCTCGGCGGTGCTGTTCGCCTTCATCCTGTTTGACCCGTGGTCGATGCTGCTGATCTTCTTCATTCCGATGCCGGCCATCGTCTATGCCGTGGCCTATACCGCCTACAGCATCTACATGGATCGCCGCGGCGGCGACAACGTGAACCACAGCGCGCACCTCTGGGGGGCGGCTTACGGCGTACTGGTGACCATCATCATCGAGCCGCGGGTCCTCGGAATCTTCCTGGATCGGTTGGTGAATCCATCGTTCCTGAACTGATCGACTGCCCCATTCAGGCGTTTCGACGCAGCCAGTCGAGCACGCCTTCGGCGGCGACAACGCCGCTGGCGAAGCAGGCGGTGAGCAGATAGCCGCCGGTGGGCGCTTCCCAGTCCAGCATTTCACCCGCACAGAACAGGCCGGGGCGCTGCTTCAGCATCAGATGCTCATCAACGGCGTTGAAACAGACGCCGCCTGCGCTGCTGATGGCCTCGGCCAGCGGTCGTGTGGAATTCACGCGCAGCGGCAGCGATTTGATCAGCGCGGAAAGCTGCGGGTCGGTGCTTGCGTCAGCGAAGGACGTTGGTTCACGCAGCAGCGCGGCCCGGACACCAGACAGCCCGAGTCCGCGGCGCAGGCGTTCCGATAGCGAGCGCTTGCGCGGTGTGCCCCTCAGCCTTTTTTCGACTTCGCTGACGCCAAGCATGGGACAGAGGTCGATCCGTATCTCGGTGCCATCGTCGCCCAGTGCTTCTCGAAGTGGCGCCGAGAGCGCGTAGATCAATCCACCTTCGAGCCCGTACTCCGAGGCGATGAGCTCACCCCGCTGCCAGCGCCAGTGGCCGTCTTCGCGCAAGGCAAGTGCCACCGGCTTGATCGGATCACCGGCATGTCGCTCGATGAAGTGCGGACTCCAGTCCAGCTCGAAGCCGCAGTTGGACGGGCGCAGCGGATCGACGCCGACGCCAGCGTCGCGCAGCCACTGAACCCAGGCACCATCCGATCCCAGTACCGGCCAGCTGCCGCCGCCGAGGGCGAACACGGCAGCATCGGATTTGACGCTGTGCTCGCCATCAGGCGTCGCCAAACGAGTCTGCTGGCTGTCAGCCAGGCCGACGCAGCGATGTTGCATGTGGAAACGCACGCCCTGCTCGCGAAGCCGTCTTACCCAGCCGCGCAGCAGCGGGGCGGCCTTCTGGTCATCAGGAAACACGTGCCCACTGCTGCCGACGAAGGTCTCGATGCCGAGGCCGCGCGCCCATTCGCGTAGTGCGCTGGCGTCGAAGCGCTTGAGCCAGACGTCAACCGGATGCTGTGGTCGGTAGCGCTTTGCAAAGTGCTCCAAGTCCTCGCCGTGGGTCAGGTTCAGCCCGCCCTTGCCGGCGATCAGGAATTTGCGACCCACCGATGCCTTGGCATCGTACAGGTCGACCTCGATATCGGCGGCGCGCAGCACTTCGGCCGCCATCAGGCCGGCCGGACCACCACCGATCACGGCGACGGCAGGTTGGCCAATCGCGTTCACTGGCGCCGTTCCAGCAGCACGATGGTTTCGAAATGTCGGGTGTGCGGAAACATGTCGAGCAATCGCGCTTCCACGGCGCGCCAGTGCGGCATGCGCGCGAGGTCGTCAGCGAGCGTCTCGACGTTGCAGCTCGAATAGATCAGCCATCGAGCCTGGCTTTGATCCAGTTGCTCGCAAAGCGTCGCACCGATGCCGCGGCGCGGCGGATTGACCACGATCAGATCGCTGTGGTTGATGGCGTCATCCGGTGTCTGTTCCGCGTCGATGGCCTGGAAGCGGAGGCCGGGTCGGTTCTGTTCCTTCGCGCTTCGTCGGGCACAGGCGATGGCGTCCGTGCTGACCTCGATTCCCGCTACTTGCGTCGATGGCGGCAAGGCCGTCGCGGCATGCAGTGCGAAGCCGCCCACGCCGCAGTAGAGATCGAGTACCGATGTCGGCTGCCGTTCGCGAATCCAGTCCTGTGCCTGCTGGTACAGCGCGGCAGCGATGGGCGTGCTGGTCTGGAAGAAGCCGCCGGGCTTGAGGTAAAGCGGCAGGTCATTGATCGGCATCGGCAGAAGCTCGTTGTCGCTGAGCAGAACTTCCTCACGGCCTTCACTGGCCGCCATGTGTTGTGGCAGCAGGTTGATCGACACCACCAACAGCGATGGCAGGCGTTCACGCAGCCAGGGCAGGTGCTTGCGGATGCGTGCCTCCGGCTCGCGCGAACGACAGACAAAACGCAGCATCAGCGGATGCCCAGGCGCGTCGGACACGGTGATCAGCAGGTGCTTCAATTCACCCTGTCGCGTATTCACGTCGTACGGCGTGATGGCGGCGCGGCTGATGAACTCGCGAAGCGGTTCGAAAGCGAGCGACAGGGCGGGCGGATACAGCGGGCATTCGGCGAGATCGACGCCGCGGAAGGTCGCGTCGAGAATGCCCAGTGTCGGCGCATCGACGGTGCCGCCGATCATCATCTTGGCCTTGTTGCGGAAGCCGCATTCGACATTGGCAACACTTGGCAACCAGCGCAGCTCGCGGCAGGCGGAAAGTGCTTCCTTCGCGGTCTGTTCCTTGGCCGCCAGCTGCTCGGCGTATGGCCGCGTAATCTCGCTGCAGGAACGGCAGTCAGCGCGACGGAAGTAGGCGCAATCCACGGCTACGCGTCCAGCGCTTCCCAGCGCGCATACAGCGCGTCGAGCGCTTCCTGCAGCTGCGCGAGTTCGCGACCGGCGTCGGCGGCTTTTTCGGCATCTTGCGAGTAGAACGCCGGATCGCTCATTCGCGATGACAGCTCCGCCATGCGCGCTTCGGCCGCCTCAATCTGGCCGGGCAGGGCGTCCAGTTCGCGCTGGTCCCTGTAGCTCAGCTTGCGCTTCCTTGGCTCGATGACCGGATCGCTTGAAACCGGTTTCGCCGATGGTTTCCCTGTGGTCGGTGGCGGCACTGCGGGTGCTGAAGCCTGTTCGGCCTGCGCCGCCCAGTCGCTGTAGCCACCGACGAACTCACCAACGCGCCCATTGCCCAGCATTACGATGGACGCGGTGACCACGGCATCGAGGAAGGCGCGATCATGCGAGACCAGCAGCACCGTGCCGGCATAGTCGGCGAGTTGCTCTTCCAGCAGTTCCAGCGTTTCCATGTCCAGGTCGTTGGTCGGTTCGTCCATCACCAGCAGGTTGGACGGCTTGGAGAACAGCTTGGCCAGCAGCAGCCGATTGCGCTCGCCGCCGGACAGTTCGGTGATCGGCGCACGCGCGCGATTCGGCGTGAACAGAAAGTCCTGCAGATAGCCCAGGGCATGCACGCGGCGGCCGTTGAGTTCGATGAATTCGCGGCCTTCGGCGACGTTGTCCACGGCGTTCCAGTCATCGCGGAGCTGGGAGCGGTGCTGGTCGAAGTAGGCGATCTCCAGCCGCGTGCCGTGTTCGACGCTGCCGCTATCCGGCTTGAGATCGCCCAACAGCAGGCGCAGCAGCGTGGTCTTGCCGCTGCCGTTGGGGCCAATCAGGCCGATGCGGTCGCCGCGTTCGATGACGGTGCTGAAGTCGTTGATCAGCGCGTTTTCACTGTGCGGATGCCGGAATGACAGGTGTTCGACCTCAATCACCCGCTTGCCGCTGCGCGCCGCCGCCTGCTGCTCGATGCGCACGCTGCCCTGAAGTTCACGCCGTTCGGCGCGTTCGCGACGCAGTGCCTTGAGTGCGCGGACTCGGCCTTCGTTGCGGGTGCGTCGTGCCTTGATGCCCTGGCGGATCCAGACTTCCTCGGCGGCCAGCCGCTTGTCGAAGCGCGCGTTCTCCTCGGCTTCGGCATGCAGGCGTTCCTCGCGGCGGCGCAGGTAGTTCAGCCAGTCGCCGGGCCAGACACTGAGCTGGCCGCGATCAATCTCGACAATGCCGGTGGCCACGGCCTGCAGAAATGCGCGGTCATGGGTGACGAAGACGATGGCAGCGTCGAAACCACGCAGAAACTCCTCCAGCCAGCGGATGGACTCGATGTCGAGGTGGTTGGTGGGTTCATCCAGCAACAGGAGGTCTGGCTTCGTGACCAGCGCCCTGGCGAGCAGGACGCGACGCTTGAGGCCGCCGGACAGCGCATCGAAGCGGGCTTTGCCGGGCAGGTCGAGGCGTGTGATGACCTCCTCGGCGCGGCGTTCGAGGTCCCAGCCGTGGGCGGCGTCGATGGCGTCATGCAGGCGGGCCAATTCGTCGCTGTCGTTATCCGCTGCCTGGGTCAGCGCGTGGTGCCGACGCAGCAGGGAAGCCACATCGCCGCTGCCGCTCAGTACGCAGTCCAGCACGCGGATGTCCTCGCCATCAGGCACCGCCTGTTCCAGCATGGTGACGCGCAGGCCGCTCTGACGAACGATCGGGCCGTCATCCGGCTGGATGTGGCCCATCAGCAGCCGCAGCAGGGTGGATTTACCGGCGCCGTTGCGACCGACCACACACAGACGGTCGCCGGATTCGATGGCCAGCTGGGCCTTGTCCAGCAGGGGCGGGCCGCCGACAGCGTAGTCGACGTTTTGCAGGGTGATCAGGGGCATGGCGGGGGATTATCCGGGCTTCCGGGGCATGTTGCGACGAGATGACAGCAAAGCCCAGCCTGAACAATCACTTGCGTGCTTTCGTTCAGGTATCGCCTTTTGCGCGAAAACGGTGTACCTTGCGCGCACTGTTGCTTGCATGGGTCACCGAAAATCGTGGCCCGATGCGGTTGATCGCCGGGGTAAGCGCTGATTCGTCGGCGTTTCCAAAGATCTGCTACATCGCTTCGCTTCGCTTTACTCCCTGCAACATCAGTAGCGCCGCGGTCGTGTTCACCGAGCCGGCAGCGGATTTTCATTTTCATGTTTCAAGGAGTTTCAGCGATGTCTGATCGTCAGAACGGAACCGTCAAGTGGTTCAACGATGCCAAGGGTTTTGGTTTCATCACCCCGGAAAGCGGTGAGGACGTGTTTGTGCACTTCCGCGCCATCCAGGGCAATGGCTTCAAGACCCTGAAGGAAGGCCAGAAGGTCACCTTCAACGTGGTCAAGGGCCCGAAGGGCCTGCAGGCTGACGCCGTCGAAGTCGACTGATTTCGCGGTTGGCACTGCCGACTTGAAAAGCCCCGGGTGGCAACACCCGGGGCTTTTCTTGTTGCGGTTTGGCGACGTGCATCAAGCTGTTTGCATATCACGCTGGCGGTTGGCGGCTGCGCGCCGCTAACATCGGCACTGGGGAAGCATCGGGCGCAGTGACGCCGGGCAGGGTAATCATCGTCACGGGCATCACCAGCAGACGGAAGCAAGGGGCGCCGATGCGCGCGTCGATGCAATGGGTCGGTCGCGTTGTGCTGACGCTTCTGATCGTGGCCGGCCCGTCGCTGTCGTGCGCGGCACCGGGAAATCCGCGTTTCGAGAACATCGGGACCGAGGAAGGGCTCCCGGTTACGGCGGTTGAGGCGCTGCTGCAGGATCAGGACGGCTACATGTGGTTCGGGACCGAGGCTGGCCTGATCCGCCATGACGGGTCGCGATTCGTGTACTTCCGAAATGTGCCGGGTGACGCCGGTACGCTGGGCAGCAACCTGGTCAACGCGCTGCTGGAAGATCGGTCCGGGTCGATCTGGGTTGGCACCATCGGTGGCCTGTTCCGTCTCAACCGTGAACGCACTCATTTCGACGCAGTGCTCCCCACGGAACCCGACGCGCGCGGCAAGGGCAATCGCACCATTCGCGACATGCGACTGGGGAAGGGACTGGATCAGAATGTGATCTGGGTGGCGACGGCAGATGGTCTGCAGCGGCTGGACGTCCGTTCCGGAGAGTTCCGGCACTGGCACCAGGGCAGTGCGGCTGCTGGCGGACTCGGCAGCGACGACGTGCTGGCGCTGGAGATGGCGGGTGACGGCGTCCTCTGGGTTGGCACATCGATGGGGTTCGATCGGCTTGACCCTCGCGACGGATCGGTCCGGCATTTCACCCTGTCCAGCGACGAGACCGGCGCCAACACGGTGACCCGTCTTCTGCTCACGGACGCGGGCGAGCTGTGGGTCGGGAGCAAGGCCGGTATTTCCCGATGGTCGGTTTCGGCGGACGGTCGGCAACTGGCAACACTGCCGATGCCGGGAAAACTGGACTTTGACGATACGGTTCGCGCGCTGTTCAGTGAGAAAGGCGGCGCCGTCTGGATTGGCACCCAGAACAGTGGCGTGTACCGGGTGGACGGTGATCGCGTCCAGCACTACCGACATCGCGCCGAGGATCCACACAGCCTGGCCGACGATTCGGTGGTCAGCATCCTGCAGGACCGCAGTGGCACACTCTGGCTGGGCACCTGGTACAACGGCCTGAGCCGGCTGGAGCTCGGCAGCGGCGGTTTCGAACGCTATACGGCGGTGGCGGATCCGGCGTACCGACTCGGCGACAGCCTTGTCTATCACGTTGCGGCTGATCCGGCCGGAGGCACCTGGCTCGGCCTGCTTCGTGGCGGCATCGACCATCTTGACCCGGTCACCGGGGCGCTACGCCACTTTCGTCACGATCCCGCCCGCCCGGATGGACTGCCCAGTGACCTGGTGCGGTGTGCGGTACCCGATGCGAACGGCGCGGTGTGGGTCGGCACCGAGCAGAACGGTTTTGGTCGTCTCGATCCCGGCAGCGGTCGTTTTACGCCGGTCCCGCTGCCCGCGCATCCGCAGGAATTGCGCTCGATCCGTGCCATCGCGCTGGCGTCGGATGGCGTGGTATGGATTGGCAGTGAGGGCGGGCTGTTGCGTCACGATCCGGTCGCAAACAGCCTCCACACCTTTCTGCATGATCCCGCGCGGGCCGACAGCCTGTCCCAGGGAAGGGTGCTTTCGCTGTTGATCGACAGTGCGGGGCAGGTGTGGGCAGGTACTGACACCGGACTCGACCGGATGATCGATCCGACGGGCCGGTTCGAGCACTTCCAGCACGATCCGCTGGATGTGGGCAGCCTCAGCCAGAGTCTGGTCACCGATATTCACGAGGATGCCCAGGGCCGCATCTGGGTGGGAACCGGCGCCGGACTGGACTTGCTGCAGCGCCATGCGGATGGCAGCGCCGGTTTTCAATCATTCACCGTGCGCGACGGTCTCGCTGACGATACCATTGACGCCATCGAGCATGATCGCCAGGGTCGCCTGTGGCTCAGTACGGATTCCGGTATCAGTCGTCTGGACCCGGCGACAGGGGAGGTGCGCAACTACACTGAGCGCGACGGCCTGCCGTCCGGCAGCTTCTTCGTGCATTCTTCGACCGCCTTGCCGGATGGCAGTCTGGTCTTCGGTGGCTCCCATGGTGCGGTCTCGTTCCATCCCGAGGAAATCGTCGAGAACACCGTTCCGCCTCCGGTACGCATTACTGACCTGCTGGTTTCCGGGCAGGCGGTCAGACCCGGAGACCGGCGTGCTGGCGTGACGTTGTCGGAGCCGATTGAGTTTTCCCGATCACTCACGCTGGGACCGGCGGTGAGTGACTTCACACTCGAGTTTGCCGCCCTGCATTTTGCAGACGCCTCGCGCAACCGCTTCGCCTACCAGCTGGAGGGGTTCGATCGCGAGTTCATTCTGACCGACGCCCACCGTCCACGTGCCACCTACACCAACCTCGATCCGGGCAATTACCGGTTTCACGTGCGCGCCGCCAACAAGGACGGCTACTGGAACGATGTGGGCGCGCACCTGGCGATTACCGTTCTCCCGCCATGGTGGGGCACCTGGTGGTTCAGACTGTCGGTGTTTCTGGTGGTTGCTGCGCTGCTTGCCTGGATCTATTGGCGGCGGATTGCCAACCTGGAGGCCAATCGACAGCTTCTGGAGGCCAGCGTGCGCGAACGCACGGCGGAGCTGGCCGAGCAGACCGGTCGACTGGAGCGTTCCCTTGCCCAGGTCGAGAAAACGCATCATGAGGTGTCCCTGCTCGGCGATCTCTCCGCTGCACTACAGGCAAGTGTGGACATCGAGGCGGCCTGCGAACGGCTCGCCGCCTTCTGTCCGCAGCTGTTTCCAAACAGCAGTGGCGCGCTGTACCTCGACCGCGCGGATGGCGAAAGGTGGGTTGCCGGTATTCGATGGGGCCAGCCACTACCCGCCAACCTTGTGCCTGCTCATTGCCGGGCGGTAACCGAAGGCCGCCAGGTAGCCCATTCGACGGACTCCGCGGCAACTGGCTGCGAGCATCTTCACGGCATGGAGGATGGCGCGACCGCCGCCGCGTGCATCCCGCTGGTGGCACAGGGCAGCATGATTGGTGTCTTGCTGATCCGCCATGATGACGCTCCTGACGATGCGGATGCCCGGCGGCGGCATGCCGTTGCCGCCTCGATGGCCGAGCAGACGGCGCTGGCGCTGGCCAATCTGCGGTTGCGTTCCGCGTTGCTCGAGCAGTCCGTTCGCGATCCGCTGACCGGACTGTTCAACCGCCGTCGCCTGCTGGAATCGCTGCGCAACGAACTGGCGAGAAGCCGTGCAGGCAATTTGCCGCTGGCGCTGCTGATGATTGATATCGATCACTTCAAGGCCTACAACGACGCACACGGGCATGCGGCGGGTGATTGCGTGCTCCAGTCAGTGGCCGAGACTCTGCAGTCCTGTGCGCGGCGCGGCGACATTGTTTGTCGATACGGTGGCGAGGAATTGGCGGTGCTGCTGCCCGGTGCCGGTATCGCAGACGCCGAAGCGATTGCCGAGCGGATGCTGGATCGCGTCCGTCACACGGCAGTGAGTCACGATGGTCGCAGCCTGCCTGCAGTCACCCTGTCGCTGGGTCTCGCCATTCATCCGGATGATGGCGATAGCGCCGAGGAATTGTTGAAGGCATCCGACGAGGCGCTCTACGAGGCGAAAGCCGCAGGGCGTGATCGTATTGTCGTTTCGCGCCCGAAGCGCTGACTGGCATACGGTCTCCACGCGCCGTGGCGGCGGTCTTGCGGCTGTTTCCGGCAGGCATCGAAGGCCCGGTCACCCGGACCTGCGTGCCATCAGCGCCCCGTCAGCCCGAGCACTTTCGGGCCTTGGTCGAACAGAACATCAATCGGAATTCCCGCATCTCCGAGGCGTTTCAGGTCAGTGCTCAGAACCGAATCGATAGTGCCGAGCGTATCGGTCATGGTCCTGGCCCGGGCGTAGTCACCATCGCCCTGTATGGTGAGCAGATCCGCAGAGAGGGCGTTCATGGCCTCGGTCATCTTGTCGAAATCCACGCGGTATCTGCCCGTCGCGTCATCACGCGTGAATGCACCACGCTGCTGGAAGTAGTTGAAGCGGATCATGTTGGCCTTGCCGTGCGCGTCGCTGGCACCAAAGCGGACCGAGCGGAAGATGCCGGCGAGGAACGTGACGTAGTTGTCCATCAACTTCGCGCGGTCCAGCTCACCCTTTTCGGCCAACTGCGTGACCATGTACAGCCCGAGCACGTCGGCCTTGCCTTCCTCGAAGTTCGACGCGTACTCCTTCAGCGCGTGCGACACAGTGCCCTTGCCATCCAGCGTGTTCTTGATACCGAGGCCATGCGCGACCTCGTGGAACATGGTGTTCTGGAAGAAGGCATCGAAGGTGACATTGCCCAGCTGGTCGTCGGCGATCAGTTCAGCGGCGATCGGCAGCATGATCTTGTCGAACTTTGCCTGCATCACGTTCTTCAGCTGCAGGCGGCGGGTGCCTTTCTTCAGCTGCACTTCTTCGTCATTCGGCAGGTTGATGGCAATGGTCTTGGCGCCGACGTTGGCGTTGCCGGCATAGAACACGGCGTCGTAGGCATTGAGGTCGGCGTCCGAACCCGGTGTTTCCGCCTTGTACTTGTCCGGCACGGGCAGGCCACGCTGCAGCTCCGGCAAGTACTTTGCGAAGCGCGCCAGGCGCTCGCTCCAGGCCATGTCCTTGATCAGGACATAGGCCTCGTATGCCGCCTTGTAGCCAAACAGCTGATCATCGTAGGTCTCGATCGGGCCGATCACGAGGTCGAAACGATTGTCCTTCATGTCCATCCACGCCAGGTCACTGGGCTGGTAGCGATCACTGGTCAGTGCATTGGCGCGGAGCTTGAGGTAGTTGCGGAACGTAGGGTCCTCCGCGAGGCTTGACGCCTGGCGCAGAAGCTTGGCGGCACTCCTCAGCGGGCCCGCGTAGGCATCGCGATAGGGCTGCGTGTACAGCTGACCGGCGGGTGTGCGGCGCACCAGCGTGTATAGGCCGCGCTTGTCGTCAAGGGCTGCGGCTTCGAATTCAGTCTTGCTGATGTCAGCGGGGTAGAACCCGCCGCCGGGTGGCCTCGGGCCAATGCCGGGAACGAACGGATGATCCTCGTTCAGGCGGTCCCAGGGGCCGTAGTTGATACTGGCCAGCCTCAGCAGAGGTTTGTCATTCTCCAGACCCAGCATGTTGATGTGAGAAGCCAGCGACGCCTGCTGACCCCAACCCTGCTGCCAGTAGATCGTATCCATCTGCCTTGATGCCTTGATCAACAGGCCGATCATGCGCTTCTGCTTGTCATTCAGTCCGTCCAGGTCAGCGGTCAGTGGAACCTTGACGTAGTCGCCACGATGCGCCTTGAGGTATGCGTTCACTGCATCGACATCACCGGAGTCCTTGGCTTCGGTCAGCGGCGTCGGAATATCCGATGCCGTTCGTTTTCCGGCCGTCGGCGCGGCCTCCTCGCTGGAACCGCAGGCGCTGAGGGATGTCAGCAGGGTGGCGCCGATCAGCAGGGGTAGGGAACGCAATCGCATGGAATTCTCCTGTGTTTGGGTTGTCGGGCCAGGCCCGCCGACGTAGATGACCGCACATGAGAACATCTTTGGCGCCCCGGGTTCCATTGAGAAAAGCTGAACCGCACTTGTCGGTCTGACCGATTCATCTTGCCGTTTGCCGTCTAGCCAGCGACGATTGGCGAAGGATCGAAGCAAGGAGCCGAGCATGAGTCGTTCAATCTGCAGGCGTCTATCGATAGCGGCGTCGACTGTCCTGTTGGCGCTGATCGCGCCGCTTCCGGCTGTCGCGGCACATCCTGAAGCCACCGAGATATACCGCTGCGAACGGGACGGAAGCCCGGTTTCCTGGCAGCAGACGCCCTGTGCTCCCGACGTCGAGCAGAGGGTTCGCAGCATCGACGTGGAAGCATCGCGTGAGGCACCAGACGCCGCAATCGCTCTTGCTCCGTCGCCCGCCGTTGCAACGGCGAGTGGCAACATCCGCTCAGCGCCAGCCATCCAGCGTTCACCCATTCAGGTACAGGAAAAACTGCCCAGAGGCCGACGTGCAGCCCGGCAGTGCGAGCGTCCCGATGGTTCGTTCTATTTCACCCTTTCCGATTGCGGCAGCAGCACAGTGAATGACGGCAGGCTGATCACCCAGCGCATTGTCGGCATTGGCGATCCGAACCGGCTTCGTCATGCTGTCATCGTGTCCGGGAATACGGCCGTCGATCCCTATACCGACGAGCTCATCCCCATCCGGGGAAGCATCGACACCTACGTCAGCCAGGCAACCCGCCAGGTGCTGGACAAGGGTCACGTTGTCGACCGTCGCTGGGCTTGCCGGGAGGCAAGGCGTCAGGCAGATGTACAGCGGCGCGAGCGGGATGATCTCGGTTTCACCGGCCGTCGTGCGCTTGACGATCAGGTCTGGGACATGTGCAACAGCACGCGAAGGCTGGACGAATAGGCAGGCGCGGACGCTTGCTGGTCGACCTGCGGCCAGGGAGGTCGCCTACAATGCCGGTATGGCCCAGCTTCTGATCAATCTCCGGAACGTCCCCGACGACGAGGCCGACGAAATCCGCGACCTTCTCGATGAACATGGTCTGGCCTGGTACGAAACGGAGGCAGGTCGATGGGGTATCTCGTTTGCCGGAATCTGGCTGCGTGATGACACTGCCCTTCGGCAGGCGCAGGAACTGCTGGACGGCTACCAGCGTGAACGCCTTCAGCGGGTGCGAGCAGAGCGCGACCAGGCGGTTGCCGATGGAACACAGGCTACGCTGGGCACGGAGCTGCGCCGGGATCCGCTTCGCCTGTTGCTGGCGGCGCTTGGCATCCTGATGATGCTGGGGTTGGTCGCCCTGCCGGCATTCCTGCTATCGCGCTGAACCAGGCCGATCGGCAGGTTCAGGGTTTGTCTTCTGACGTAAGCAGGGTTTTCCAGCGCGGATCGCTGCGCAGGCTCGTCCAGTCGGGGCTGTCGCGAAGGTCATCGACGTCCAGATAGCCGAGCTGGCGGCTTCGATGCAGCTCGCGAAAGGCGGCGTTGACATCCTTGTCCGTGGCCTGCAGCCGAGCCAGACGCCAGTGCGGCCCGGCGCGATCCGGGAAGATCCGGATGGCGATTTCCAGTGAGCGGACCGCGCGGTCGTGGTCATGCAGGGCGATCATGGCGTTGGGAAGGTAGAAAGACGTTGCGACGAAGGCGCGTTCAAGCCGGCGCTTCGCTGAATCGGCGACGCGCCAGTCAGCGTCATCGGCATCCTTCTGCAGGGACGCGATACGGAGCTCGCGGAAGCTGTCGCTCGTGCTGGGCGGGTCTTGGCGTTGTCCGTTGGCGAAACGCTGGGTGAAGCGGGTGAACCAGCCATCGAAGTCACGCGCGAAGCGCGACTCTGCCGCATCCAGGCGCTTCTGCCGTTTCTGGATGTCGTGGAGTCGTTGATCGTGGGTCAGGGTGCTGGATGCTGACTGCCAGGCACTGGTATCACGCAGATTGTCAAAGTCGCGGATGGCCTGATCCAGTCGTTCCCGGCGATCCAGCGCGTCCGCCGCGGCCTCGATCCAGGCTTGAGTTGCCTCGAATTCGGCGTTGATGAAGTCGTCCGAGCGCTCGATCCGGCCTTCGCGCATGGCCATCAGCTGCAGCCAGTCGATGGCTCGCGTGAATGTCGCGCTGTCCTCGGGCCAGCCGTGTCGGCCGTTGAAAATATCGAGGCGATGCGGCGTCCCGGATTTTTCGAGAACGGTGTCCTGCTCTCGCATTTCGGCATGGTTGAAGTCTTCAGTTCCGGCCATCCCGAAAAAGTCCGGAGGCGCGACGCGGAACTTGCCGTATTCGCTCGGGCGCGCGCCGCCGCAGCCAATCATGCCGGCCATCACGCCGTCCATGCTGGGCATGACGCTCCACAGCGTTTTCGCGGTTCCGGACATGCCTGCGAAGTACAGTCGGCGCGGGTCGAAGGCGATATGCTGTTGCACCTCGCCGAGCAGGGCGCGGATGGCGTTGAGCGTCAATGCTTCGTCGGTATCGCTGCGACTTTGGTAGGAGCTGATCACCACCCAGCCGTTGCGTCGTGCACCATCGACAGCCAGTCGTAGCGATTCGAGTGCGCGGCCACGCGGATCGAAGATGAACAGCACCGGCCAGCGTTGCTCGGGCCTCGCTGCCGGATCGTAGCCGGGCGGCAGGAATAGCGCGTACTGCTGCTCGCGATCAGCATGGGTGGCGAGCGAGGCCAGGGCGACGTCGCGCGGCAGTGACGAAGGATTCATTGGTAGCGGCAGCTCGGCTGCCACATGCTTGGAAGAGCTCGCGCCAATGACCAGTGAGCATAGGCAGAATATCCATCGGCAAAGCGACATGCTGGCGCTCCTTGCAGGAAGACCTTGCCATCACTTTGCTACAAGCTTGGTCGTGACTGTAGTGCCGGAACTGCGCGGCTGGGTTTTCAGTAAGGACTGGCCCGTTGTCCGGAATCGTCCTCAAACGTCTTCAGGCCCGGCAGGTTGGCGCCAGGCAACCGCCATTCACGTCATTTGCCCAGTGCAAGAACACCGAAATGCACGACGCCGACCGCAATCACGATCTGCGGTTTGTCGATCCAGGGCAACGCTGCACAAGTATCCACCGCCGTCACCGCACGCCCGTCGTGCGGATCGAGCGGCGTCGGCGAAGGCAGACTGGCCGTCTATCGAGACGACGGCGCGCTGAGCTGCGCGACGGGCGCGCGGCCCAACCGGTGGATTCCAAATGACGAGGGTGATGTCTCAATCGCCCGCCA